>JAAELY010000517.1 GCA_024226335.1 bacterium | reverse complement strand
CGTCCACGATCGCCGCGACGATCATCGCTTCAGCAGCCAGATCCTTCCGCCGTACATGCGCAAGAGTCCGAAGGTCGCGGAAGTGCTCCCGATCCTGTATCTGCGCGGCCTGTCGACGGGGGATTTCCGCGAAGCGCTTCCGGCATTGCTAGGCGAGCGTGATATGACGCATCCAGTCGGACGCTATTGTTAGTCATCTTAGCTTTTCTCTCAGCGCTTCATAGGGCGTCTTTCCTTTGTGGGCGCCATGGGGCCGGTCGTAGTTGTAGAACTTCTCCCAGGCCGCGAGCTTCTTCTTGAGATCGACGTCATCGCGATAGGTCAGCAGCTGGTAGAACTCGTCCTTGTCGGTGCGGTGGGACCGCTCGACTTTCCCATTGAGCTGCGGCGTTCGTGGCTTGATGTAAACATGTTCCATGCCCTGGTCGGCCACATGCCAGTGGAAAAGCGCCTGGAACTCGTGTCCGCGGTCGGTTCGGATGGTGCGAATGCGGAAAGGGAACTTCTTGACGACATAGTTGATGAAGTCGCTGGCGTTCGCTTGCGTGTGCCGCTTGTAGATCTTCAAAGCGCGAACCCGAGTCGCGTCGTCGATCGCCGTGTACACATAGCGTCGGACCGGTCCGCCCCGTTTCCTCTTCAGGGTCTGAACCGCCCCGGTTTCTTCGGAGACTCGTTTAGTTGAGCCCGGCCACCATGACCGGAGCTTCTCTTCTTTCATAATAAACCTGTTCGAGTTCGACGGGAGGGATGTTCCCGATCGGTTCGAGCAGTCGTCGATGGTTGAACCAGTCGACCCACTTCAGTGTTGCGAACTCCACGTCCTCGACACCGTGCCAAGGACCTTGCCTGCGGATGACCTCCGTCTTGTAGAGTCCGTTGATCGTTTCAGCCAGGGCATTGTCGTAGGAATCGCCGACGCTTCCGACAGATGATTCGATGCCTTCCTCCGCAAGTCGGTCGCTGTAGCGAATCGACAAATATTGGGTGGATTCAAACTGTCGTCGCAACACCTGAGGGAAGGGAGGTTGCGATGGGAAGGATTACGCACCGACGGTCTGATCGTGCGTTGCGTCCAAAGATGCGTTCACCGGGTCGTCCGACCGTTGGACGCCGTGAGCATCGG
>JAAELY010000516.1 GCA_024226335.1 bacterium | reverse complement strand
CGCTCGATCTTCGAATCCCACTTCCCCGGCGACCACACCGTCGCCATGGTGCCCGAAGGCCCGTCGATCGCCTGCTCCACCCCCACCGCCATCGCCTGGGACGCCTCCTTCGCCGGGCGGGCAGATCCGTCGGGGCGGGCGGTGACGGGGGTGCATCAGGACAGCTATTGAGACACGCGCTCGCGCGTCCATCCATTACAGGCAAGCCCTGCGTCCCTGATAGGATCGACGCCACCATGAGGCTCACAAGCCTCAGAGACCACAAGGAGAGACGAAGCGCGATGTCATCTCAAGCCGTCACACTGAATCTGCCCGGCTCCGTCTTCGCTCGGTACAAGCGGCTTGCGGAGCGAACTCATCGTACGGTGGAGGCCGAGCTTGTGGACGTGGTCTCCACCGCCCATCCCGAAGACGAGACCTTGCCACCAGACCTGGAGGCAGCGGTGACGGAGCTCGAGACCGAGGACGACGAAGAGCTCTGGCGAGCTGCCAGGAACCGGCTCTCCGTCGAAACCACCGAGAGACTCGAAGCGCTTCACTTCAAGCAGCGCGACAGAGGATTGTCCGACGAGGAGAGGAGCACCTTGGCCCGCCTCCTTCGCAACTACGAACGGAACATGCTGGTTCGCGCCCGAGCAGCGGCCCTGCTCAAGGAGCGTGGTCATGACGTGTCGGTGATACTCACCGAAACATGACATCCTCCTACGTTCCCAAAGCTCTCCGCCAACGCATCTCCGAACAGGCCCGCGATCGCTGCGGCTACTGCCTGAGCCAGGAAGCGATCGTAGGCGCTCCGATGGAGATAGAACACATTTTCCCCAAGTCTCTTGGAGGGCTCACAGCGGAAGAGAATCTTTGGCTGGCCTGCTCATTTTGTAATGAATACAAGGGAGATCGCTACACTGCCGAAGATCCGGAAAGCGGACGCATCGTCCTGCTGTTCAATCCACGACACGATGCCTGGAACGAGCATTTCGCCTGGGTAGACGCCGGAGCTCGAATACTCGGCAAGACCCCGATCGGACGGGCGACGGTGAATACCCTACGACTCAATCGGCGGCCTCTCGTCAGGTCGAGACGATACTGGGTGAGCGCCGGCTGGCATCCTCCCAGTGATTGAGCGCTGACTCAAGGACCACGCCTACGCCTCGATCATCTTGCACTGGAGTCTTCTGCCCAGCGCACGCACTGCTCGATCGTGAGCAGGTGACGGAAGGGTGGCAACCTGGTACGTCCGATTCCGTAAAGGTCCGTATCGCGCTGCACGCCCCCGGCGCACCACAATTCCGTTTGCGCGCCTCCGGCGCGACCTGAAGACTGGAACCTATGAGAAGGAGACGACCCTTGAACAGCCTACCTCTGCCGCGCCATCAGCGCGCCCTACGCTGGTGCTTCCTCTGCCTGCTGCTCGGCAGCGCTCTGACCAGCGGTGGCGAGCCCATCGTCATCGGCGAGACGACGACGATCACCTCGCAGGTCCTGGGCGAAGAGCGGATCCTGATGATCCATCTGCCCGCGGGCTATG
>JAAELY010000515.1 GCA_024226335.1 bacterium | reverse complement strand
TTCTCCTGCTCGGGGGACAGCGGCGGCCGCCGTTGCGCGGCGGTCTTGTCCGATCACTGCTTCGGCTCGACACTCTTGCCCGATCGCGGCTTCGGATCGACGCCGGCATCAGCCGTGCCGTCCTTCGTCTTTGCGTCTTCCGCTTCACTTTTCTCGTCGCCCGTCTTCGCGACGGCGGCCGGGTTCTCCTTGTCTTCCTCGTTTCCCGCAGGTTCTTCCGCGTTCCTTTCGACGTTCTTCGGTTCGTCGCCTTCAGGAGTCTTCTTCTCGGTCGGCGCGTCAGCTTTTGCGGGGGAGCGCTCCTTCTGTTTCGGTGCCTTCTTGGCCTTCTTCTTCTTCGTACTCCTTGCTCTCGACTTCGACCTCTTCTTCGGCCGCTTCCTTCTCTCGGATGGAGACGACGTCGAGGAGCTGCCGGAACTCGAAGAGCTGCTCGCGGGGCTGCTTGAGGAACTCTGTGCGCGCTTGCGACCCCTCCGTGCCGGCTTCGGCGTGGCGACCTCGGCAGGCGCGTCGGAGTCTTCGGTTTCCCGTGCATGCTTGCGGCCTCTCCTTGCCGGCTTCGGTGTGCCGACCTCGGCGGACGTGTCGGAGTCTTCGGCTTCCGCGACGTGGGCCGTGCCGAAGCTGAGTGCGGCGCCGGCGGCATTGCTCGACGAGGAGCGCGTGGTGTCCCTTGCGGCGCGTTCCGTGAAGGCCGCTGCGATGAATCGCCTCATGAGGTCCTCGTTCTTCGGGTTGTTCTTCCACGCTGCCAGCGACTTGCTCTCTATCGCGGTCTCCGGAACCTGTGCCGCCCACTTCTTCGGATTCCCGAGCTCCGTGGCGAGCTCGAGGCTGCTCATGGCCCCCAGATAGAGGCGCGACGTAGCGATGGCCAGTCGCCCGCCGCTCGACGCGATTTTCTCCTTGTGCGCCTTGAAGAAGGTCACGATCGTCCGCGCGTGCGTCTCCGCGTCGCTGCGCGTCAGCGACTTGCACCTGTTCTTCATGAGGTCTTCGGCCGTGCGGAGCAGCTCCTTTCCTTCGGGCGACACGAAGGTTTCGGCCATGCCCTGCAGGCCGAGCTTCTGGAACGCGGCTCCGAGGATGGCCGCCGTGCCGCTCGTGCCCGCGCTTGCCTTCTCCGCTTGCGCCTCGGCCAGAATGCCGGCACAGGCGAGCAGGTTGCAGAGTGCCTCGCTGATGCCGATGCCTGGAGTCTTGATGACGGGGCTGTTCCACTCGTTCAGAAAGGCCACGAGATGCTTGATCCTGACGAAGTCGCCGTCGGCCACGCCTCTCCCGTACTGTCCGGGGTGATCTGTGTTGAGACAGGACCCGGTTTCGTCAGCGTAGGCCCGCATACAAGTCTTCGTGAAGTGAAAGCGAGACTGCAGTGCTCTCTTCGGCGTCTCTCCGGCAGCCGCATCGCTCCAGGCTCCCTTCTTGCCGTCGCCCTTGTCGCCGGCTTCCCAGGTCGTGTTCCAGTCAGCCGAGGAGTTCCAGCCCGACGGTGCCGCCTCCCATCGGCCGGCCTTCGATCCTTTGCCTTTGTCTTTGCCGTACCCTCCTTTATTCCACGAATGCTGCCCCTTCATTGCGCCGAGGGCGACGCCACGCGAGACGATCGCACGTCGCTTTGCAAGCCTTCGAGCTTGTCCACTTCGACGGCATGCCCTACAGGGAGGGCGCCGGGTCTGCTGCTATGTCAATTCCTCGGCTTGGGCCGTCGCGAGAAGCGTCTGGCAGTAATAACCGATGCTACGTGGCGCGTTCGTGTGGTCGGTGCTCGACGGTGTGCACACGATTCCAAACCTGTCGATCCGGCGCTTCTTATGCACAAGAGAACCGCTTGGAACACCGTTGCAGCGACGGCGTTGCACCGTGGTGGAGAGTGTAGGTCGCGGCATCCGTCGCAGCTGTCGTGATCGTTGTTGACAGCGGCAGGCGGAGATTCTAATGCGACAAGAAACTTCGGCGACACTGCTTCTCATGCTTCTCAATCATCGCTTTCAGGCGTCATTGCGACAAGTGGGCGAACGGGACCACGGCATGAACAGTGACCTTCTCCGCCCTGCGGACGACGCTCTTCCCGCACGTCGGGACTTAGAAACAGGGTACCCGAAGGAATCCTGGACACCATGTTTCAGGGCGTGTGTCGCAGCAGCCGTGATCGTTGCCGACAGCGACAGTCGGAGGTTCCGATGCGACAAGAAACCTCGGCGACACTGCTTCGCACGGTCCTCCATGATTGCTCTCAGGCGTCACTGTAACAACTGGGCGAACGGGACTTCGGCATGAGCAGTGACCTTCTCCGTTCCGCGGTTAGAAATCTTTCCGCACGTCGGGACTTAGAGGCAGGGTACCCGAAGGAATCTTGGACAGGGTGTTTCGGCGGCGTGTGTCGCAGCTGTCGTGATCGTTGTTTACAGCGACTCGCGGAGGGTCTGCTGCGGCAGGAAACTTCGGCGACGCTGATTCCCACGATCATCAATGATTGCTTTCAGACGTCGCCGCGACAATTGGGCGAACGCAACCGCGGTGTGAGCAGTGACCCTCTTTGTTCCGCGGTCGAAGTTCTCTCCGCACGTCGGGACTTACAGGCAGGCTACCCGAAGGGATCTTGTCGAGTGCGATTCGCGGCGTCTGTCGCTGCTGTTGTGATCGTCGCTGACGCTAACAGGCGGAGACTCCGATGTGCGAAGTTCTTTCGGCGCGTCGGGACTTAGAGGCAGGCTACCCGAGGGACTCTTGTTCGGCACGCCGTTTTGTCATCACCTCGAACACTGTACCGGAGGCTTCGCGTAGAGTCTGTGCTCGTCGTCGATGCGCATGCAAACGAGGGACTCGCAGTGGGAAACTGCTCGTACCACAGGTGGGACGCCGGATTTAAAGACGACGCCGCGAGTCTTCATCCATGTCCTCTCTACACAAAAGCCATCAGGATAGACATCGGCGAGAAAGTCGGCGGTGACCTGGCACAGGTACGGCGTCACGACGGCCTTTCCACAGCACAGTTCCTGCACCAGATCGGTATTGCCGAGTATCCAGAGCAGCTGTACCAGTTGGTCGATTTTCGCTGCCACGCAGGCTCCTGCGGATCGCAGTAGGGCCGTCAGAACCGCTCTCCACGTCGCGACCGTCGACATTCCAGTCAGCAGCTTCGGCGGGCACGACGTCGAACGCCTCCGTGTCGACGGCGACGGGGGCTCCCGCAGGTGAATGAAACAGCTTTTGGGATCCGTGTAGACTGCTTGCCACGCGATCTGCGCTGGTAACGATTCCGCGCTGGACCTGCAGTTCCTCGTCTGCGACATGTGCTCCTTGTCGACGTCTCGTCCTTCGGCATCTTGTTGCTGGACACCGGCAGAGATCGGTCCTGCGTGGAAGCATAGCTGCTGCGGTGGACCACGTGATGCTCTTTTTGGACGTTCCTTACTCGTTGTCAAGAGCATGTCTTTGTGTGCTGTCGCGTTGCCACTTGAACCGTTGTTCCGTAGAAGCATGTGTCGATCTTTACTTCTTTGGCCGTCCTGGTGTCCCCGACGATTCAGCTGCGCCGTCTCGCTCCGTCTTCATGGACATCACTTTCCG
>JAAELY010000514.1 GCA_024226335.1 bacterium | reverse complement strand
GTCGGAAGTCGCTGGACCGGAGCACCAGCCCATCCTCGCGGCTCTCGAAGGACTGGTTGCAGCTCGAATCATCGAGCCCTCGAGCAACGCCGCAGATACTTACCGCTTCAGTCACGCCCTGATCCGCGAAACGCTCTACCGAGGGATCCATGCGCCCAGTCGCGCCCGCTTCCACGAATCTATTGCGGCGGCGTTGGAACGTCTCTACAGCGAGTCTACAACTCCTCCGCTGGCAGAACTGGCTCATCATTGGTACTTGGCGGTGGCGACGGGTGCCATCGAAAAAGCTGCAGAGTATTGCGAACGCGCGGGCTTGCTGGCTGCATCGCGGCTCGCATTCGAAGAGGCTGTGACGCTCCTGAGACGGGCAAGCGAACTCGCAGACCTTCGTGCGTCGCCGGACGATTCCAGCCACTGCGAGCTTCTTCTCCAGTTGGGGCAAGCCGAGTGGAGCGCTGCCGAACAAACGTCTGCACGCGCAAGCTTCGCCCGGGCCGCTGCGCTTGCTCGGCAGGTGGGCTCGGCAGCGCTGTTTGCGAGAGCGGCGATTGGCTACTACGGCTTCGAGGAGGGGATCACCGCAGACTCGACGACCCTGGTTCTGCTCGAAGAAGCGGCAAAGTGGATCGGTTCGGATTCCCCGGCGCTCCGAGCCAGCGTACTGACCAAACTCCAGCACATGGTTCCGCACGCGTACAGCATGGAAACGCAACGATCCATGAGCCTCGAAGTGCTCGACCTCGCCCGCAACTGCGGGGAAATCGAAGCTCTTCGCGAGGCTTTTCGCGCTCGCCACAATGCAACGCTTGGCCCGGACTTCCTTGACGAGAGACTCGAGTGGGAGGAAGAGTGTCGAAGCTGGGGAAAACAGCTCGACGACCCTTGGTTGTCCTGGTTCGGAAACGATGTCGCATCCCC
>JAAELY010000513.1 GCA_024226335.1 bacterium | reverse complement strand
TTCACGTCGTCACCATCCACAACTTTCGGTTATAGCTCGAGTTGAATCCCCGACCGGTCTATCGAGATGAGGTCGAACGGCTGCACCATGCGTTCTACGGCATCGACGTGGTTCGCGAGGGCGAGCTGATCGAGATCCAGCACGGCTCACTCGCGGCGATCCGCGGCAAGATCCGCGACCTGTTGCAGAGTCACCGTGTTCTCGTCGTCAAACCCATCGTGCGTCGCAAGCAGCTCGTGAAGCAGGATGCGAAAGGCGGCTAGGTCATCAGCTGCCGGCTGAATCCGAAACGAGGTTGAAGCTCTCCTATCTCCTGCTCCACTGCTCTCCTGCTCTATTGAGAAGTCGCGTGACCCTGAGGTTACTGGTGAATATAGCGGGCGCGACCCTCTAAGAAGACGGTCTCGAAGGGCGAGTAGAGACACGGCGGCCTGTTCGATCGCTTGCACCACGTCCGCAGTGAACTCAAGGGGCCCGCCACGGCAGAAGAGATTCGGGTACCACACGATCCCGTTGCTCCCGCCGTCGTTGGAGCGGTGGATGATCCGCCTCACCCCCTGGGGGCTGAGGCCAACCCCATGGGCGATCTCCCGGCTGCAAACTCCGCCTCGAGACAGCAGAATGACCCTCGCTCGACGGCTGTTGACGGCGTTGGACAGTTGCCGTTTCGAGCGGTGCAGCTTCCCGCCTTCGTGCGGTCGCAGCCTCCTTGCCACGACCTTGTCCATGATTGGGCTCCACTTCGCCTCCGTGTGAAGCGGAGCCTGTTCTACCTAAACTCGCACCGCTGAGCCACTTGCGACCAAAGGGCTAGCTCGCGAAACTCCCTCAATGGAAACGGCACTATGATGTCGGACCAACGTAGAAGCAGGCCATAGTTGGGGGAAACACAGTTGGCTCGCCGGATCTTCGTAACGTACTCTCACGCCGATCAAGAAACACTCCACCGGTTCTTGCGGTTTCTCGATCTGCCCAACGACGAACTGCTGAGTGTCTGGAGTGACGTCGAACTCACTGCGTCCGAGGACTGGCACAGCGAGATCCAGCAGGCGCTGGATCGCGCGGATATCGCTGTCGCTCTCGTATCCCAGGCGTTCCTGACGAGCGATTACGTCCGCAACACCGAGCTCCCGGCCATCCTGGCGGCTTGCGAGCAGGGAGCAATGAAGCTGGCCTGCCTGTTCGTCGGGGCTTCCATGGTCGAGAAGTGCCCGATCGCCTTCGTCGACGGAAACGGCGCGCGGAAGAAAGAGCTGCTGACCAGGTACCAAGGGTTGAACGACCCGGCTGCGCCGGTGGATGCGCTGCCCGAGTTCGAGCAGGATCGCGTGTTTCGTGACGCCGCGATCGAGGTCCGAACACTCGCAGGAAGGACCAAGACTCGCAGCACCGCGCGGGCGCTGCACGGCACGCGTCTGGAGCTCTTCGTTCAACTGCAGCAGAAACGCGATGAGCTCGAACGCGTGTACAAGGCGCAAGGGAGCCTGTTGAACGAGACGCGCGGCCCCTGGGAAACGGGCCGGGTGGTGCTCAAGGCCAAACGCTGGGGTGACCAGGCCGACGCAAAGATGGGATCGGCGCTTGGCGACGCGCTCTTCGGCAACGACACCGCCCTGCCCAGCTCGGTCATGAGAGCTCTTCTGGACGTTCACGGACAGGAGTCGGGGTCCGGAGTCGAGCCGGGCCCGCATCGGTATCCAGTGCGCGCTCGGATACAGACATCGTCTGACGCGCTCGCGTGCCTTCCTTGGGCCCGCGCGCGATGGAACGGCAGCCTGCTGGCCGACAGCGGGTGGACTTTCGAGGTAGTGCCCTGGGACAAGGGCAGCCTCCCGACATTGCAGCCGCTGCAATGGACCTCTCCGTCGCCGGTGCTGGTGATCGCACCCGACGCCCCCCCCGAGATGAACCCGCATCTTGGGATCGAGGAGTTGCTCGGGCGCTGCCTGGAGAACGAGAGGATACTCGTCGATGTTGCCACGAGTGTCGCTGACGCGTGGGGCGCAATCAGGTCCCGGCGGCCAGCGCTCGTCTACATCTGCGCGACGGTTCGCCACAACAAGAAGAGCAGTGAGCCGGAGTTGCAGCTCGGACGCGAGCAACTGAACATCGAAGAGCTCCTCGGCGCCGCCGAACGCACCCCACCGGTCGTCCTCCTGACGACTGTCGGTGACTCGCTCAGAAGTGGAAGGCCGTTCCTGACTGCAGTGGCCGGCGGAGTGCGCCTGCTCGTCGCCCAACCGACGCGCGTCGGGAACGAGCGACGCGCGCACGACGCCGCTCTTCATTGGCTGCACTCGCTCTTCCTCGAGAACAACGCGAACGACCCGATAGGCGCGCTCCAGCACACTGCCACGCAGGAAACGGTCGTCTTCTCCGGCACCAGCCGCTTCGACATCTCGGCGAGGACCATCCCGGCGCGCGATCGCCTTGGCGGGCTCCTCCTGGACCGGAGGATCCAACGTCAAAACGTGCGCGGTGAGATGGACGATCTCTTGCGCGATCGTGATCGAAGGGCAACGTGCCTCATCGCATATGGAGGTGACGGAAACCTCCTCGATCGATTCGGCGAGCAGGTTCTGCATCACCTGCGTCGCTATGCCCGGGAAGCCGCCGCTGTCACGAGAATGCGGCCCGAACTACTACCCGGTCGCGCCGCAGTCACGCCTGCCGACATCGAACAGCATCTCCTCGAGCAGTATTCACTCAGTGATCCCGCGGAGATTTGCAAGCGGTTTCTCGGTTCGACCGCGCGAGGCACGCCGATCCCAGTGTCGTTGCTGGATTGGGGTGTCCTGCCGCCTGGCGACGACTTGAACGTCCAGGAGCAGACGTTGCGATCGTGGATCGCCTTCTGTCAAGACCGAATCGCACGGCCCTGTCCGGGGAACGCCCGGTTCCTCTGCCTGCTCTGCGTTCGGGCAGAGCCGAGCGAGCACGAGGCGCTCGAGGAGGCGTTCGACAGCCTTCGGGAGGATCTGCACGATCGAATCTTGGGTATCACGCCGATACCCAAGCTCGACCACGTTGGGGCAGCCGATCTCCGGGAGTTCCTTGCCGGCCGCGACTGCTCGTGCCCCGAGAGCCTCGTGAAGGACATCACCAAGCGCGTGCTGAACAAGACAGGCGGGGCTTTCGCCGAGACGGTTCGCCTTCTGGACGACGCCAGAGCCACGAGTTGGCACTCGTTGCGTGACAAGCTGTAGGATCTCTGCGCGCGACCGCTTGCGCACAGACCGACCATCGAGGACGTCGAGCATTGAGCGACCCACCGCGATTCGAGCTAGTCAGCCTTCCAGGCGCCAATCACGACCATCAGGCCGCGAGAGCGAGACTGGCGGAACGACCACTCCCGAAGGCGATCCATGACCTTGGGGAATCCGCGCCGGCATTCGTTCCGGACGATGAGTTGCGGACGGCGGTGAACACCGCCCTGGCCGTGGGATCGCCGCTCCTCCTCACTGGCGAGCCCGGTACGGGGAAGACCCAGGTCGCATACTACCTCGGCTGGTACTTCGGCCTCCCGGTCCACGAATTCAGCGTCAAGTCGACATCGACTGCGCAGGACATCAAGTACGACTTCGACGCCGTCGGCTATCTGCGGACTGCGTATGGGAAGCAAGGTGGGGAGAAGCGGCCACGGGAGGCTTTTCTCGAGAAGAAGGCACTCTGGCTCGCGTACGAGGAGGCGAGCGACTCGGTGGTGCTCATCGACGAGATCGACAAGGCGCCTCGCGACTTTCCAAACGACCTTCTTCACGAGTTGGATCAGCACTCCTTCAAACACCCGTTCGAGGATCGGGAGGTCAATCCGATCAGCAAGCGTCCACCGATCGTCGTGATCACCAGCAACGTCGAGCGCCGCTTGCCTGATGCGTTCCTCCGTCGGACTGTCTTCCACCACATCCAGCTCACACCGGAGCTTGTCGAGAAGGCAGCCAAGGCGCGACGAGAGACGTCCTTTCCCTCCGTCGATGACAAGACCCTGACGGCGGCTCTTGAGCGGTTCTGGGAGCTCCGAGCGATGGACGATCTCACGAAGAAGCCGACGACCGCCGAACTCCTTGTTTGGCTCGCCGTCCTGGCTGCGCGCGATGTCGACGCCGCCCAGCTTCGCGACGTAGACGTGCGCGAGATGCCTGGGATCAACGTCCTGCTCAAGTCACACGAGGATCTGACCGGGCTCGACGACGCCGGTTGGCCAAGATGAGACTCCCGGTCAAGGGACTTGATCGCCTGCTCGCGGCGCTCCGAACGGAGGGGATCTCCATCACGCCGCAACAGGTCGAGAAGCTGCAGCACGTGATCGCCCTGCGCGCGGACTGGGATGCCAAGCGGCTGGGCGATGTCATGCGAAGCCTCTTCGTACGAGGCGAGGATGAGGAAGCGGCATTCTGGCGAATCTACGCCGCATGGACCTCGCAGACTCCCGGAGACAAGCGGGGCACGGGCGACGCCGCGGCCCTTGGCCCGCTTGCCCTGTCGGGGCGGTCCGCTCTCCGTGGATCCAGACAACTGCAAGACTCGCGGCCGTTCTGGATCAGGATGGCATTTCTCTTCACGATCACGTCCGCGATCGTGCTGTCATTGCCCTTCATCCCGAGAGGAGACCCGCCGCCAGAGGAGCCGATGACGGACGTATCGGCCACCCCGCCGCTCACGGCCGAAGCACAACCAAGCCGGTCGGCCGACACCTGGATTCACGTGCTGTCTCTCGCGGCGATCGTCATCGTGGGCGTGGTCTACGGAATCCGCTACCGGGTCATCCGGGCCAAGCCGCGGCCGTTGGCAAGCACCGATCCCGACGGCCCGCGTGAGCTCCCGCTCTTGCCACTGCCCATGGTGAGCGGTGATCTGGTCGACTCCGGAGAGATGCGATCGACGGTATGGGAAGTCGGCCGGTTCGTCTCGGACGATCTCACGCGACAGGTCGATCTTGATCGAACGGTCACCGCCACGGCTCGCGAAGCAGGATTCCCCACGGTGCACCTCAGACGCGCGGTGTATCCACGCGAGGTGTGGTTCTGGCGAGATCGATGCGCCGAGGATCCCGCGACCGATCGATTGGTCGAACAGGTGCGGCGCCGGCTGGAGCGTGCCGGCCTGCCGGTTCGCTTCGCTGAATTCTGGGGTGTTCCGGACAAGCTGATATGGTCCGACGGTGCGTCCTTCGACCCCCTGACCGTCGAAGGGCACCGACAACACGCTGTCGTCGCGATCCTGACGGATGGTGCGGGGATCGAGGGATCCGATGAGAGCGCGCGAGAGCGATTGAACCTGCGGCTGTTGTTGCGGCACTTCGTTGACTGGCCTCACCTCAGGTTCTTCGACCTCGGCGTACCGGCGCGTCTGGCGGCAACGATCGGCCGCTTCGGCCTGCGCGTAGCGCCCCCGCTGGACCTTTGCGCGTTCCTCCGCGAGGCAGAGTCGCCTCGAGAGAGCGGCGCGGCCTACCAGATCCTCAGCGGGGACCTGCGCGTGCTGGCGGCGGCGCTCACATTGACCGACGAAGCCGTGAACGAGCCCACGGCGTTCGCCCTCGCGCGCGCGCTGGATGTCCATCTCGACATCACGGGCTATCGTCACCTCATGAGGGCGCTCGGTGGCTGCAACCTCTCGATCGGCCCGATGCAGCGAGCGGAGTTGGTCAACTGGCTCGTGAGGGCGGAGCGACTGCGGTGGGACCGCCCGGTTCCGCCAGAAAGCTCGCTCGGCCGCGCGATCAAGTTCTGGCGTGAGCGATATGCGCGCGAGCGTCTAGAGCGCGAGAAGCGAGAGGGAGGCATCGCCGCTTGGGCGGGATCGCGCGCAGAGCAAGGACTGAGGCTGCGAGAGGCATTGCTCGACCTCTGGAGCGACCAGGATCGCGCGGTCGTCGAGTTGCAGCAGCTCATGCGCGCCGGATGGCGATCCGAGATCCGGCGCAAGTTGCGATATCTTGCCCCGATGACGGAGCCGAGTCAGGCCGCACCGTCGACCGGTGAGACGCCCGTCGTCATCAACCTCCCCTGGTACGAGAAGGGGCGCGATGACGCACAACGGGCCGTCTTGGCACGGCTGGGCCTGTCCGGGCTCACGGCGCGCGCGGTAACCGGGATCGTCCGGGCGCCCGGCAGCCTAGGGCTCGCCTATGGGCTTCTCATCGGGCTCGCGGCGCTCGTCCTGTGGCGTCTCCTCGTCCGGTGAGATGCGCAGCGCTCGGTCGGCCCCCGACCTCCTTGCGGCGCTCACCAGGATGGGCCTCCCCGTGTGCATCAGGTAGAGGACGACCAAGGCCATGGGACCAGCGAGCGCCACTCCGAGGTTCGCTTGCCATCGCTCCGCGAGAAGGAGTCCGGCGCCGGCGATGAGCCCGACCCCGCACATGGCCGCGAAGGGGAAACGATCGACCCAGCGCCGAGCCTCGCTCCGCCGAGCGCGCACCGGGGACAGTTGCCGGCGCCATCGCTGTCGCGCAGCCCCGGCCAGTCCAATCACGCCCCGACGCGTCGCGGACGCGAGCCACGCGAGGCCCGAGCCGGCTCTCGTGGCACTTGTCGAGATGGCTCCGAAGAAACCTCTGATCTCCGCCATCGCCACCGTTCCGATCGGAGGGCGCCTCGCTGGGAGCGGCCGTCGCCGACCGATCGTCGCGAGCGGGCGCAGCTCGGCGCCCCCCTCCTCGATTGCACGGTCGACGCGCATTAGCACTCGTTCGCGCAGTCGAGCCGGGGGCTCGATCTTCGGCAGCAGCACCGGGTTGGACGCGACTTTCGCCTGGAGCTCTTTGATCTCGTCCTGTACAGCAGCCGGAGCATGGTGGAACGAGCGCGTAAACAAGGCGCTCTCATAATCGTCGAGCATGCCCAAGGCGTCGAGGGGCGCCAATTCGAGCAGATCTTCCCGGGCCATTGGAGTGGGGCTGGTCATTCGTCCACCGGATCTTAGCCAGGTCCGTCACCGGGGGGACGTACCCGACGCGGTCTCGCCGGCACCGCGGGAGCCGGCGGGAGTCACTGGCCGCGCGTTGAACGCTCACGACCACTGCGAGAGCAGGATGAGGAGATCGGAGAAGTAGACGACGCGGTCGTGGTTGAGATCCTCCGGGCACGGAAGGTTGCGCGGGCAGTCGCCCCACGCTTCCAGAGGCTCCAGCAGGTCGGCGAAAGTCACGAACCCGTCACCGTCGAAGTCCGCCGGGATCACCGCGCCCACGTACGTCAGCACCACGCTGTTCGACGTGTCGCTCACCGTGACGCTCGCTTGGTCGATCACCTGGTCGAACGCGTTATCCGCCATGACCGCACCTGAGTGGCTGCTTAATCAGTCCGGCTCGTGAGTTGAACGCTCCACACCCTCGCGATACCAATCCTCTGCTCATGCCCTTCGCTTGCTGAGCGCTCTGGCTGCTTGGTAGGCTCTGTCCGTGAGATCATCATGACCACCGGACGATCGAAGCAACCCAACGACATCGCACCGCGACTCGACCTGACGTATCCGTGCGACTGGCGATACCGGATCATCGGAGCCGACGCGACGAAGCTGCGCGCGGCCGTCGAGGCGATTGCGGGGGATGCGGAGTACGAGATCCACGACGGGAATTCCAGCCGGGCCGGTAGCTACGTGTCGGTTGAGTTGGCCGTTACCGTGCGTGACGAGGACCATCGTCTTCGCTTGTTCGCGGAGCTGGCCGCGCACGACGATGTCAAGTTCGTGCTCTAGCAGGCCGTTTCGTCGTGGCAAGGATCGAACCTAGAATCGCACCTCGGAGTGCTTCACCATGCGAAAGAACGTGTCGCTGCCCATCATGGTCCTGCTCCTTACGGCCCCGCTCCTGGCCCCGAGGGAGTGCGCTGCGTCGTCGAGCCGGGTGGGCATGGCCGGATGAAGCTCGGCCGCTCACCCTCGACGTGGCTCAGGAATGGGGACAAGCGCAGACCGGGCGTGACTCACATAGATTCCGGTATCAACATCGGGGGCAGGTCACCGGCGACCTTGATTGATCGAGTGCGAGGAGTCTTCCCATTGTCAATCGACTACGAGCGAGAGAGCAACGTCGAGCAGCGTGTGATGCTGTACTACCACCGCCCCATCGCGCACCTATGGCGGCGTCACAAGCAGGAACGTCTCTGCCCGGTGATCGGCGCCGGGGTGAGCACAGATCTCGGGCTGCCCACATGGTCTCAGCTCGTGGAGCGTCTCACGCGGCACAAGGAGATTTCCTATAGCGGCCCCATCGATGAGAACGATCCCGCAAGTGCTGCCGACCGCATCTATCACCATCTCTACACACGGGTCAGCGGCGATATCCGTCAGAACGCCGCGAATGACGCCCCTGAAGCGACGATCATCAAGAAGTTCAACGCGGCGTGGAAGCGTGCGATCACCGCTGGCTTGTATGGACAGATCCTGCAGGGGGATACGCACGATCGGGTCACGGATCTTAGTATCGAAGAGAAAAAGAAGATCGCCGAACGCCTCGAGGGTTCAATCAAGAGACACGGGTACCTCGAGCGACTCTACCCCATAATCCGAAATGCGCACCTGACGATCAATTACAACTTCGACGACTCGCTGCAGCGATTGATCGGGTTGCGCCTGACTGCCGAGGAGCGTGAGCAGGAGGGGCGCGGCCATGAGACGTTTGTAAACGTTGCGGCTCGCGGGCAGCGCAACACCTGCCGTCTGTACCACCCGAACGGCTTCCTCCCGATGGAGGATCTCGAGCGACCGTCCGACAGCGTCACGCTCACGGGATCCGAACTCATCGGACGCACGCTCACGAAGCGTGATCTTGATACCACGCTGCTCCGCTCCCACCTCCAGTCACACACCACGCTGGTGATCGGCATGTCGCTGCGTGACGTGACGCAGCAACGCATCTACCGCGAAATTCACGAGCAGCACCCGGGCCACATCCACTACATGGTGGAGTACCTCTCGGACACCAAGACAACCACGCACAACGGGGAGCTCGTGAAGGTGAAATTGACGACCGAGGAGCGTTTTCAGAAGCGAAGCGTAGCGCTCGCGTCCTGCGCCGCCATGTTCATGGCCTATGGCATCTACCCGCTCCCGCTCTTCCCAGAGGAGATCGGCCCGCTGTTGGGGCTGCTCAGCAGGAGCGAGGATCACATCAATACTGTCGCTGACGACGCGAGAGTCAGCCTGAACCATCGCTACTACATCGTCGGAGCACCAGGGAGCGGGAAGAGCTCCGTCGTCGAGATCCTGAGCAGTGTGATTGCGCACGACGAATGGCCAGAGCCTCGCCCCGATCTGCTCGCGAAGGACTACAAGCGGCTCTCTCCCGACGAGCAGCAAACTGTGGAAGCTTGGATCGATCGCCAATTCAGGATCAAGAACAAGCGACTCGGTCAGAATCAGGTGGGGATCCACCTGATCGATCGATCACCGCTTGATCCGCTCTCATATACGAAATCCGAGGAGGAACGACGAAAGCGTGCGAGAGTACTGAAGACGAAACTCGTGCACTCCATAGCGCCGGGCCATGTCTTCCGGATCGATGCTGATCCGAGCGAGCTGCACCTCCGCCTGCTTCCACAGCTGAAGACATCGGAGCTCGAGACGCTCCGTGAGATGACGGAGGACATGCGTGAGCTGTACCCCGACAAACTCGAGGGCGTCACCCCGATCGACTCTCGGTTCCTCTCGTTGAACGAATTGGTGACCATCATTGCGAACTACATTTTCCTCGAGAACCTGCCGGAGTGCGACCTCGAGGGACTCCTCCAGGAGGCCGCTGATGGCGAGTGATCCGAAGCCCTTGTCCGTCTTCGTCTCAGCGTCGCTCTCCACCGAGAAACAGCGAGCGCGCAACGGCCGATTCGCAGAGCTCCTGGATCCGTTTGCGGATGTCTACCTGCCTCAACGCGACGGCGGCCTCCTTCTAAAGCTCCTCGAGTCCGGGGTCGTCTGGGACATCGCGGCAGCACGGATCACCGAGCGCGACGTCCGCGCCCTCCGGGACGCAGACCTGCTCATCGCGGTCTTCGAGCCCGGCATGGTCGGCGGCGGAGTCGCCTTCGAGATCGGTTTCGCGCATGCAGTCGAGACACCCGTCTGGTGCCTTTTGCCGGACCAGACCGAGCGCCCAAGAAGCCCGCTCCTCGAGACCGCGATCTCGCGCCGATTCCAATCGACCGAGACGCTTCTCAATGCGATCCGTAGATTAGAACGTCCTCTCCGGCCGCCGCGGTAGCACCGCATGGACGACTCGAGGCTGACGCAACGCGAGGCATGCCCAGAGGCGCGCCATCAAATCGCCTAGCCGCGCGTCTGGGCGTCGATGAGCGCGCGCAGGGGCGCGCCGGCGGGAATGGCGTTACGGTGCTCGTTCGCTGCCTCCTTAAGAGAAGGCTTGTCCACGATCCTCGATGCATCGTTGTTCGCCGCCAGTCGGGCGTCCGGGTTGTTGATCAGGGCGATGGTGGCTCGCCACATGACGAGCAGTTGCCAGCTCCGGTAGTGGACATACTCGATGGTGCTCGCTGGCGTGTTACGCCGTGCCTGCCCCAGGGCATCCTCGTACTGGGCTCTCGCGGTCTCGAACGCGTTGCGGTACGCCAAGTCGTAGCGATCACCGGTGATCCCTCCCAGCTGCTGCAAGCCGTCCTTCGCCGCGTTGGCGCGCAGCTCTTCGTAGATGACTAGCCCGTCGAGCAGTTCGAGCAGGACTCGATCCCGCGACCCTTCGATGGCGCCCGCATTGATGCCGGCCCTCGCTGCGTCCGATGCCTTCCCGAGGTTGCCTTCGAGTTCTGTAGCGCCGAGGGCCGAGTACGCGCGGATCAAATACGCATTGGGCCGAAGCCTGGAATCGAGCTTTGCGATCGTCTCTTTCGAGAGCTGCTCGTAGAGCTCCTGGTACAGGATGTCAGCAGCCGAATCGCTCGTTGGTGAGACCGCCGCGGCGTTGTCGAGTTCGACCGCGCGAACGAACTTGTCCTGTGTTGCGCGGTATCCCAGCGACGAGCAGCCGGCGATGAAGACCAGCACTGTCAGCGCGAACAGCGTTGCAAGACCGCGAATGGTGCGAGAGGAACCGTTCATGTCGACCTCCTTCGACCGATCAGGCGGCCGCACGCAGGACTTCCAGGGCGAGCTTCTGTACCGATGCCGACTCGCTGAGCTCGAGCTCATCCCACGCGAGCGCGATCAACAACTGCTCGATGAGGACGGGCAGGTTCGCGCCGTTGATCCGACCTGACAATGCCCCCTGAGCGAGCGACAATGCCGCGGTGACCGTATTGCGGATGACGTTGGACTGGCCGTCGAGCAGCGCTTCCAGATTGGCCGACACGACTGGCAACGTGCGCTCGACGATCTCCAGAAAGACCTGGCGGCTGACGAGTTGGCGCGGATCGTTGCCCGCGATCACTCCTGCCACCAGTTGCTGTATCGCCTTGAACAGCCCGTTCGATCGGGTCGTGAGACTGTTCAGATCGAGCAGCTTGTCAGCATTGAGGACCGCCGTCTCCAGCGTCGTCTGCACGAGTTCGACGAAGCCCTCTCCCGTCACGAATCGGGCCGGGTCATCACCAAGCGAGCGCGCGACGGAGCCGATGATCTGCGCGATCGCGCTCTTGCGTGGGTCGCCATCGGTGTTGCCGAGGAGTTGATTCGGCGCCTTGGCCACCTCGTTGAACGTGACCCGAACGAGCTCGAGCAACTGGTCGCGTGACAGGAGGTTCTGGACCGTACCGTTCCCGGCAAGCTGCGTGGCAAAGCTCGCCGCGATCGCGGCAAGGATGTCTGCGGCCACCTGCTTCTGCGGATCGCCCGGATCGATCAGCGTCGCCATGTTCTCGCTGACCGTCTGCAGCGCCGCGCCGAGCACCCGCGCGACCATCTCCTCGCCGAAGAGCTTCTTCCCCTGCGTCGACGTGATCGCTCCGAGGGTCGAGGTGAGGAGCTCCTGGAGAATCTTCTTATCGCCGACGATCTGCGGGTTCTCGGCCGCCGCCGTCAGCGCACCGCGAAAGAGCAGCTCGATCGACTCGTTCGTGAACAGATCCTCTTCGCCCTCGATACCCATGAGGAACTGATCGAGGGTCGACGTGACGATTGCCTTCGCCGCGCCGTCCCTGGGCACGAAGAGGTCGATGTTCTCGGTGAACGCGGAGGCGCCGCCGCGAATGATGGTCGACGCGATGCGCTTGAAGAGATCCTCGCGACGGATCTGCCCGCTCTGCGTCGTAATCGACTGAATGTCCACCACGAGTGACTCGGTCACGCCCCCGAGGAGGGCCGCGAGACGCTCGTCGTCGTCGAGAAGCGTGATGTTCTCACCGAGTGTGCTCAGCGCCGCGATCAGCACCTCGCCCACGATGTCGTCGCGCTCGCCTTCCGCGAACTCGATCTCGTCGATCTGCGCGAGGAAGCCCTGCAGGATCTTCCGGTGCGCTGGTCGCAGGCCCGTGGCGCCGGGGTTCGCGGCGAAGTAGTCGATGCTGATCTCGACCACCGTGCCGAGGATCCGTTGCATCGGGTGGTTGGCACCAAACCCCTTCTTGAACTGCTCGAACTCGTGCAGGCGCTGCACGATCTCGACGGCGCCTTCGCCCGTTCCCGGGATGGCGCCGATCGCGCTGTCGATCCCCACGATCGACTTGTACGCGACGAGCAGATCCGTGTTGGATGCGCCGGCATACGGGCCGCCCGCCGCGGTCAGATGGCGATTCTCAGGAAGGTCGAAGAAGTCACGGGCGTCCGCGAACTCGATGCTGGCGAAGAGATGCCCGACGGGCAGCGCCAACGGTCGCTCCACCGTCTCGTCCACGAAGACGTCGTACACCTTACGGCCGAGTCGAAGCCCCGCCTCGATCGCGAAGATCACCAGACCAGGGTCCATGGTCAGCCTCCCTCTTGATCACGATATCGCTCGATTCCGCGGCGGATCATAACACGAACGTGCCGACGCTCGGGCCGGCAGCCTCCAGCCGCAGTTCTGGGAAACAAACCGCGTCCGACTTCTGAGGAAAGCAAGGACACGGATCTCTGACGAATGTCCCCAAGTCATCTCATCGTCGTCGCGGGAAGCGATGAAAGGCGGCCTTGTTCAATCGGGGTGACAGGATTTGAACCTGCGGCCTCTTGGTCCCGAACGAAGGTGATCGATTCGCACAAACATCTGCCGGGCAATCAGTTGCCAATCTCATGCTCGGCTGCGTATGCAGCATGTATGCACAACTGGGAGCACTCGCGGAAGAAGAAAACGACACGCTCGCGTCCACACATCCCGGAAGAGGCGTGCCGAATCCTGCGAACAAATGGGCAGACGTCGCGAGGCAACACCGTGGTTTGCCTGATCTCCCGCTCAGACAGATGATGGCACGGATGGAGATTGAAACGCGATATGGTCCGTTGCCCAGAGACTCCACCTCAACGACGGACACGTGTGGCTTCGGTCGGACCAACGTTCCGTCTGCTCGGCGGCGGACGCGATGCATGGGTCGGATGACTTCTCGTACGACCTGATCGTCTTCGATTACCTGTCGCAGGAACCTTCGTGGGCGCTGGACGGCGCGATCACGTACGACTGGATCGCCGAGGGAGTCGGCTACATTCACATCCGGGACTTCAGGGCCGCTGAACGCGACGCCACCGCGGCTATGGACGGCATCCTCGCCGAGTTCGCCGACGCGTCTTCGATCATCGTCGATGTGCGCAACACGCCGGGCGGCACCGGGCAGGTCGCCAATCGCCTGGCCGACCGTTTCGCCGATCGCAGGCGTCATTTCATGTCTTCACGCATGCGCTACGGACCGGAGCATGACAGCACGCTGCCGATGCACTTCCACGTGCAGCCGCGCGGCCCGAAGCAGTTCACGAAGTCCACGATCCTGCTGACCAACCGGTCCACGGCCAGCGCCGCTGAGCGGTTCACGCTCGCCATGCGGGTGCTGCCCCACGTCACGCACGTGGGCGACTACACGTCCGGCGCGTTCTCCGCCCAATACCCGGCGCAGCTTCCGAACGAGTGGACGCTCCTGATCTCCTACAAGATGTCCATGGACCACACGGGCCTCTGTTGGGACGGCATCGGCGTGATGCCCGACCTCTTCGTGCGGAATACCGCCGAGGAGATCCGAGCCCGATCCGATCGAGCACTCGAGTTCGCCGTCAAGCTGCTCGAGCACGCCCCGCTCGAACTCCAGGATGAATCCGCGAGCCTGCTGCACGTCAGGACCTCGCTCGTGGAGGCGTACGTTGACGGGCTCGAAGCAGGCGGCGTCGAAGCCGCCGTCGGCGCCGTGCGCGAGGCGCGCTCCGGGGACGAAGACAGCTACTTCCTCGACGGCAAGCACTGTCTGAAGACGGCACAGGAGTACGTGCAGCGGAAGCGAGCGTCAGAGGTCATCCCGCTCCTCGAGCTCTGCCGCGACACGTACCCGCAGGTCGCGATGACCTACGGCCTGCTGGCCGAGGCGTACCTGAACAGTGGTGATGTCGAGAGCGCGAGCGCCGTCATCGCCGCCGGCGAATCCGTGACCCCAACGTTCCCCTGGGAGCGCCCCCTGCTCGACCGCGTCAGGGCGTCGCTCGAAGAGCAAGCCACGAGCCCCTAAAGGCACTGTCTGGCCGGCCCAAGGTCCTGCTGCTCAAAGTCGGCGATACAATGGCGTCGGACGAGCACGGGGGACACGCTCATGGCCCATCGATTCGTCGGACTCGGACCCAACGGAAAGAAGCTCTATCTCGTCGAGGAGGACCGGAGCACGAAGTTCCGGCAGGTCCTCTGGGGGGATTTCCTGCGCGTGGAGGGCGAGGAGTCCGATGGCTTCCTGCGCGTCAGCTGGGCGCCGAACTCCCCGGACGCCCGGACCGTCTTCATCCACAAGGCCGATACGATCGAGACGAGGCCGCTCGAGATCATCTTCGTGGACGTGGGTCAGGGCGACGGGGCGGTTCTCATCACGCCGGAGCGGGGCGAGAACGAGCGGATCATCGTGATCGATGCCGGTGAGAAGGACAACATGCTCCGGTTCCTGAACGCCCGCTTCAAGGCCTATCGCGGTTTCGACTTCGAGGCGGCGGTGATCACGCACCCGGACTCGGACCACTACCGGGGCTTCGAGGCGATCTTCGAGGATTCGGATATCGGCTTCGCGCACATCTACCAGAGCGGGCTCGTCGAGCGCGCGGTGAGCGGCAAGTTCGAGAAGGTCGGCGGGCTGCACGCCGACTCCGTGACGGGCATCGAGTACGCCCGGGATCTCGCCGTGGACCGTGAAGCCATCGAGCAGCACTTCAGCGATGACACGAACTTCGGGAGGTTCGAGTTCCCGCCGGTCATGCACGCCGCGCTGCAGAACCCGAAGATCATGAACTTCGGCATGCTCTCCACGGCCCATGGGACGATCGAGAACGACCGCTCGTACATGCCGGACTTCGCGCCGTCGGACAACCGCGGCTACACGATCGAGGTGCTCGGGCCGATCGCGGAGTTCGACGACGCCGGGAATCCGCGCCTGCGGAAGATCAGCGGCGATTACGGCAAGTTCAAGAACGGTCACTCGGTGCTGCTGCGGCTCGTCTTCGGAGACTTCAGCGTCCTCTTCGGCGGCGATCTCAACATCCCCGCCGAGAAGCGGCTGCTGACGCACTACGCTGGAATCGAGAGTTTTCCGACGCGCGGCAGCGACGCGAGCAAGGCCATGATCGCCGCCGCGGCCGCGATCCTCCGCAGCGACATCATGAAGGTGTGTCACCACGGCTCGGAGAAGGTCACCGACGAGTTCATGGAGACCGTGAATCCCGCCGCGTTCATCATCTCGTCCGGCGACGCCGAGGGGCACGTTCACCCGCGCCCCGACCTGCTGGGCCGGCTGGGACGATTCGGGCGCGGCGCGTCCCCGGTGCTGCTGTCGACGGAGCTGCAGCGATCGACGCGTGAGGTCGAGGATCCGGACGACGTGGCGGCGCTGAAGAACAAGATCGGGGAGCTCGCCGACAACCCGACGGACGCGCGCAAGGAGGATGCGCTGGAGCGGGTCGATCGTCTGGCCCGCACGAACGTCGACGTCTACGGCGCAATCTACGTCAAGACGGACGGCCGGCGGCTCATCACCGCCTTCAAGCTCGAGACGGGCTCGCTCAAGAAGCGATGGTTCTACTTCGAGTACGCCTTGAACGACGACGGCGAACTCGAGCTCGTCTGATCCGGCCGGTGAGATCACGCGGGTCGATCAACCGACCCGGATCGACCCGACCAAGGGGAAAGGTTCAGAACGGGCGCTCGCGCATGGTGGCGGCCATGATCGCCTTGGCGGTGTGCAGTCGATTCTCCGCCTCCGGGAAGACGATCGACTGCGGTCCGTCGATCACCGCGTCGGTCACCTCGAATCCGCGATCGGCCGGAAGGCAGTGCATGTACACCGCGTGATCCCGCGCGAGCTCCATCCGGCGCTCGTCGCAGATCCAATC
Source organism: bacterium (assembly GCA_024226335.1). NCBI lineage: Bacteria > bacterium. Next base: position 2,077 of record JAAELY010000513.1, on the reverse strand, counting down.
CTCGTGCCGGGCGTTCATCGCCAGGCACGCTCGCTCGTTCTCGTCGATCTCCTCCTGGCTCGTCGCATCCAGCCGGGCGAGCATCAGGTCACGTGCTCCCCAGCTCTTCGGATACACGATGTCCGCCCCTTCGAACGCGGCATCCATGTCGTCCACGATCTCGAACGACCCGCCCGACTCCGCCGCATTCGCCCGGGCTGCCTCCACCGTGCGGTCGATCAGGTCGTACCCGGGCGGATGCGCGAGCACCACGTCCATCCCGAAGCGCGTCATCAGCGTGATCAGACCCTGCGGCACGCTGAGCGGCTTTGCATACGAGGGCGCGTGGGCCCACGACACCGCAATCTTGCCGCGGAACTCGCTCCCGAAGTGCTCGCGGATCGTGAGCAGGTCCGCCAGCGTCTGTGTGGGATGATCCACGTCGCATTGCATGTTGATGATCGGCACGTTGGCCGCTTCGGCCATCTCGCGCATGTACCTGTTTCCCGCCCCCGGGATCAGATCATGCCGAACGCAGATACCGTGTCCCATCGCCGCCAGGATCCTGCCCGTGTCCGCCGCCGTCTCCCCGTGGCTGATCTGCGTCGACGAGGAGTCGATGAAGTGGGCGTGTCCCCCGAGCTGCGTCATGCCCGCCTCGAATGCGTTCCGGGTTCGCGTTGACTTGTCGAAGAAGAGTAGGTACGCGGTTTGATTCGGCAGGAGCAGCGTGGGCTCCCCGCGATGGAACTTCTCCTTGAGCTCCGCCGACATCTCCAGCAGCAGTCGCAGCTCGTCCAACGAGAGATCCTGTGTCTCGATGTAGTCCCGGCCCTTCAGCGTCGTCATGGCGGTGTCAGCCCTTCTTCGTTCTGAACGTCATGGGCGTCTTGTTCGCGCGACGGGCGGCCAGATCACAGTACGCCTGTCCGAACCCCGCGTAGAACGCGGCGCACTTCACCATGTGTGCGATCGGCACGGAGTCGTTCACCGTGTGCGCCACGTTCTCCGGCGCGGGGCCGAAGCCGACGCAGGGGATCCCGTGCATCCCGGCGATTGCCACCGCGTTGGTGCTGAACGTCCACCGGTGCACGGTGGGCGCCGTGCCCAGCACCGAGCGATGCGCCTTGATCGCCGCCCTGACCTGCAACGCATCCTCGGGCGCGCACCACGTCGGGAAGTACTTCTGCGTCTCGTAGACCAGGCCCGTGTAGCTCGGCCGCGCGTAGCGCAGCACCTCGACCTTGGCCCGGACCCCGGTCCGCCTCACGGCGTCACGTACTTCGCGCACGGCGGACGTCTTGCTCTCGCCCTGCGTCAGCCGGCGATCCAGATGGATGTAGGCCTGACCAGGCACCGCGCACAGGCTCGGCGTCTTGCAATCCACGTAGCTGACCGTGATCGTTCCCTTTCCCAGGAACCGGTCCTTCTTCAACCGGCGGTTGAGCTTCTCGATCTCCCGCACCACGCTCGCGATCTTGTACACCGCGTTGTCGCCCTTCTCGGGCATCGAGCCGTGGCACGAGCGCCCGGTGCACGTCACGCCGATCTCCATTCGTCCGCGATGCCCGCGCAGGATCTGGCAATCGGTCGAGTCCGTCACCACGACCGCGTCCGGACGGATCCCGGTCTCGCCGATGATGTACTGCCAGCACAGGCCGTCGCAGTCTTCCTCCATCACCGTGAAGGTGAACAGCAGCGTGTACTCCGACGTGTCGACATCCAGCTCCCGGAGGATCTTCGCGGCATAGACCATCGCGGGCACCGCTCCCTCCTGATCGCCCGCGCCGCGCCCCCACACGCGACCACGCTCCACCTTCCCTTGGTAAGGATCGTGCTTCCATTCCGACCGGTCACCGATGCCGACCGTGTCGACATGGGCGTCGATGGCGATGAGCTTGCGCTTCCGATCGCGCGGCCCTCGCCCGGGCATGGGGCCGATGCAGCCCAGGAGGTTGCCCATGGGGTCCGTCCAGATGTGATCGAAAGCCCGTGTCTTCTGCATCTCCCGGCGTATCCGCTCGATCACCCGGCCTTCCTCCGCCGACTCGGACGGAATCGCCACCAGGTCCCGCACGAACCGCACCATCTTCTGCTC
>JAAELY010000512.1 GCA_024226335.1 bacterium | reverse complement strand
CGCATGGCCAGATTCGGGCGGAAGTCCTGATTTTCCCTCGCCGACCGTATATCCTCCGGGCATGACGAAAAAATCAGCAGCTCCCCGCCTCACACTCGGTCACAGCACGATTGCCGCTCGCGATATCGAGAGCCTGGCCGCCTTTTATCGCGACGTTCTCGGTTTCCAAATCACCAACCAGGGCCCGGTCGGGGACGCTCAGATCCTCTTCCTGAGTCAGGATCCGTCCTGCCATCACCAGATCGCCATGGTGGGGGGGATTCCCGTTCCGGAGCGATCGCATCGCATGGTCGATCATCTGGCGTTTCGGACCGGTTCACTCGACGACCTGCGCAGCCTGCGCGCCACCCTGATCAAAGCCGGTGTCGAAGAAATCATGCAGATCACTCACGGCAATGCCTGGTCGATCTACTTCTCCGATCCCGAGGGCAATGGGATCGAATGCTACGTCGACACGCCCTTCCACGTGGCGCAGCCGCAAGGTCGTGGGTACGACCTCGACCAGAGCGACGAGCAGATCGAAAAGACCACGCGCGAGGAATTTGGCGCCGAGCCTGAGTTTCGACCGATGGCGGAGTGGCAAGAGGAGTTCTCGAATAAAATCGAGCAGTCCTGAACGCGTTCAGCCCGCCAGTCCCAGGCGATTGGCGATGTTGTTCTTCTGCATGTTCGAAGAGCCGCCGACGATGGGCATCCCCAGGATGTCGCGCACATGGCGTTCCATGTCGTAGCCTTCGGACAGACCGTAGGCTCCCATCACACGCTGACACGCGAGTACGATCTCGACGGCGGTGTCGGCCACGAAGAGCTTGGCCATCGATGCCTCGACGCTACAGGGCCGGTCCTGGTTGGCCAGCCAGGCGGCGTTGTAGAGCATATGCCTGCACGCCTCCAATCGCGTGCGCGCCTCGACCAGCGAGTGGCGCACGGCCTGGTGTCCGCTGATCGGCTTGCCGAATTGTTGGCGTTCCTGCGCGTAGGCCCAGGCTTCTTCGACGGCGGCCTGGGCGATTCCAAAGCTGACGGCGGAGATCTCGAGCTTTTCCACGTCGAGCGCTCGTCCCGCCAGCATCTTCCAGCCGCGGTTCAGACTTTCTTCTCCGCCCACGACGAGATCGATCGGTACTTTCACGTCGTCGAATGCGACGTCACTGGAAAGTGTATATCGAAGATTGACGTGTTCGATGGGTTGGATCTCGATGCCGGGCAGATCGGTCGGCACCAGAACGAAGCTGAGGTTTCGATAGCGCTCGGCCTGCTCGTCGCTGCGCACCAGGCAGTAGATATAGTCGGCAAACTCGGCTCCCGTACACCAGCGCTTCATGCCGTTGAGAACCAGGTGCCGACCGTCGTCTGAAAGCCGAGCCGTGGTGCGAACGCTCGCCAGGTCTCCGCCCACGTCGGGTTCCGACAAGCCGTACGCGAAGAGCAGTTCTCCGCGCGCCAGTTTCGGCAGCAGTTCCCGCTTCTGGGTCGGAGAGCCGTTTTCCGAGATGTTCATTCCGCCGTAGAAGGCGCAGTGGATGAACGGGCCCGCGGCGAAACTCCCGGCGCGACAGAGTTCCTCGATCACGGCGACGGCGGCCACCAGGTCGCGGCCCGCACCTCCGAACTCCTCGTCGATGGTGAGGCCGCACACGCCCAGATCCGCGAGCTTGCGAAAGAGTTCGCGGGGAAAGCGGTGCTCCCGGTCCCACTCTCGAACCCATTCGGGCTTCATCTCTTCGGCGACAAAGCGCCGCAGGGTCTCGCGAAGCAGTCCGATGTGTTCCGGTTCGTCGGCGAAAGTGGTCGGCATGCAGATCGGCCGCTAAAGCGGCTGTCCCCAGCGATCGCCGTAGACCATCTTCTCGACCGGTCTTCGAGAAATGCTGCCGTGCCCGCCCCCGACCGGATAGCCGATCGGAATCATGGCGGCGGTGTACCAGGGATCGGGGATTTCCAGGAGCGTCCTGACCTCGCTCTCGACTTCACACAAGAGCGTCGTCAACACGCAGCCCAGGCCTTCGTTGCGACAGGCGAGTAGCAGGTTCTGGACGGCCGGGTAGATCGATGCGCCTCCGACGACCGAGAGCCGCTCCTGTTTTTCGTCGGTGACCGCCAACCCCTTGGGATTGAAACAGCTGATCAGCACGGCCGGTGTATCGGCGAAGTTCTCGGCCAGGTAGTCGCCCGCTGCGATCATGCGCTCGTTCTTCTCGCGGACTTCCTTGGGAGCGTCTGCGAGCAGTGCGCGATGCCCCTGGCTATAAGCCTTCCAGCGCGTGGAGTAGAGTGCGCCAAGCGCGGCTTTCTTCGCGGCATCTTTGACGACGACGATTCGCCACGCCTGCACATTGCCTCCGCTCGGCGCCCAGGTTGCGGCTTCCAGCACACGTCGCAGTACCTCGTCGGGGATGGGATCGGGTCGCAACCGACGCACCGCTCTGAGGGTCTTCATCGCATCGTAGAGTTCCATGAGATTCTCCCTTGCCGGTCGGTGTCCGCGTCTCCGGGGTCAGCTTCCCAGGTCAACGTCCCCTGAAGTGCGGCTTGCGTTTTTCGCGAATCGCGTTCAGTGCTTCCGCGTGGTCTTCGCTCTGGAATGTCACGATCTCGAGTGCCGTCGACGTGTCGAACGCGATGTTCAGGGCATTCTTGACCAGTTTGTTTACCGCTTGCTTGGTGTAACGCACGGCCAGCGGGGCTCCGGCGCTTAGCTTCGTCGCGAAGGCCATGGCCTGGTCCTGTAATTCCTCGGCGGAGACGACGCGATTGACCAGGCCGAGGCGCTCCGCCTCCTGTGCGTTCACGGCATCTCCGGTCATCAGGTACTGCTTTGCGCGCGCCGGTCCCAGGACCAAAGGCCAGATGGCCACGCCGCCGTCGCCCGCCACGATACCTACGCGAACATGCGGGTCGGCGAGGGTGGCCGTCTCGGCCATGAAGATGGTGTCGCAGAGCAGGGCCAGCGATGCGCCCAGACCCACCGCGTGACCATTGAGCGCCGCAACGATCGGAACTTCGACATCGAGAAGATCCCAGATCATCTGTTTGGCGTCGCGTCGCAGGTTTTCGAGTTTTTCCAGATCGTCGAGCGACGGGAACCAGTCGAAGTCACCACCGGCGCTGAATGCGCGTCCGCGGCCGGTCAGTAGTACCGCGCGCGCGCGAGTTTCGCGCTTGAGCTCGCGG
>JAAELY010000511.1 GCA_024226335.1 bacterium | reverse complement strand
CCGGCGAACCCGTGTGGGTCGAGCGCCAGAGGAGTTCGTTACCCGGCATCGTGAACTGGTTCCAGGACCCGTCCGGTGTGAACGCCTGCCAGTTCCAACCCCCGTTGGCGCTCAGCTCCCACGAGACACCCGCGGTCTGTGTGCTCGCCAGGCGGGCGCGAGGGAAGGTATCGCTTCCACCGTCCACCGCGAGCGATTGGCCGACGTTGTTGTTTAAATCGAGTTCGTGCTGGAACGCGCGGACCACCTGAAAGCCATCCCCCAGGGCTGCGACGAAGGCGAAGTCACCCGATACCGCGACGCCACGGGCTGACTCCCCAAAGGTCGCCGTGCCGACCCTTTGGGGGCTCGTGGGGTCACTGATGTCGATCACTTGAAGCTCGTCCCAAGTGTCCGCTACGAAGGCAAAGTCACCTGAAACGGAAACGCGATAGGCATGGGACCCCGGCCACGCCACGCTACCGGCGAGCGTGAGGTTCGTGGGGTCACTGATGTCGATCACCAGAAGGCCGGTCGTATTATCCGCCACGAAGGCAAAGTCACCCGAAACGGCAACGCCAAGGGCGCCACCCGGCGTATTGTAGGAGCTGGCGAGCGTCGGGCTCGATGGGGCGAGGATATTGATCGCCACCAGGCCGTGCGCATCAGCTGCCACGAAAGCGTGATCGCCTGACACCGCAACGCCCATAGCGTCATGCGGCGTAGTGTAGGTACCGGCGAGCGTTGGGCTCGTCGGATCACTGATGTCGATCACTTGAAGCCCCATCCAGTTGTCCGCCACGAAGGCAAAGTCACCCGATACCACGACGTCCAT
>JAAELY010000510.1 GCA_024226335.1 bacterium | reverse complement strand
CCCCCGCACAGATCCCAACGTGCAGGACTATTGCACTGGGCTCCTGCCTCAGGTGGTGACGCGCAGGCGTTGATCCGGATAGGGATGAAAGACTCGCGGCTGGGGAAGGTGTCGCTTTGCGCGGCGGTAGAAGCGCTTCCACGGAAGCCGGTGTTTCTGGCTGCGACGCCGAAGCGCTCGCCACCAGTGCCACAGGATTTCCTGATAGAAGACGTTCAGAGCCCGGGTATTGCGAGGCACGCCGTAGTACTGGAAGTGCCCGTGCAGGACCGCACTCAGCCACCGTCTCTGCTCTGCCAGCTTCTGGTGGCGGCGACGCTTCAGCTCGATGTTCATCGATTTCAGCTTCGCCGTCAGCTTCTGGCGCATCGTGTGTCGGAGGACGACGAACCGTCCCCTGGGATCCCTGCTACAAATGTGCTTGAACCCCAGGAAGTTGAACGTCTCGGGCTTGCCGTCGCCCCGCCGTCTACGATTCTCGACCGCGAAGCGGCCAAACTCGATCAGGCGGGTCTT
>JAAELY010000509.1 GCA_024226335.1 bacterium | reverse complement strand
GCACCGATCTTCTGGACGCCGTCGGCAATACGACGGCGGCCATCGGCAAGGGCTTCGCGATCGGATCCGCCGCGCTCACGGCCCTGGCCCTGTTTGCCGCATTCCGCACCCAGTCCGGCCTCGATACTCTGGATCTGCTCAATCCGATGGTCATGGCCGGTGTGTTTGTCGGCGGCATGGTCCCCTTCGTCTTCAGCGCCATGGCCATGCGCGCGGTCGGAGACGCGGCGGGCGAGATGATCGAGGAGGTTCGCCGCCAGTTCCGCGAGATCCCGGGACTGCTGGAAGGTACGGCCCAGGCCGACTACCGGCGTTGCGTCGATATTTCCACGGCGGCGGCCATCCGGCGCATGCTGGCCCCTGGCATCATGGCAGTCTCGGTGCCGGTGCTTTTCGGTTTTCTGCCCTTCCTGGGCAAGGAAGCGCTGGGCGGGTTGCTCGCGGGAGTCACCGTGGTCGGCGTGCTCATGGCATTGTTCATGTCGAATGCCGGTGGTGCCTGGGACAACGCCAAAAAGACCATCGAACAGGGCGCGCACGGTGGAAAGGGCACGGATGCCCATAAAGCGGCCGTCGTCGGCGATACCGTCGGAGATCCCTTCAAGGACACTGCGGGTCCCGCGCTCAACATCCTGATCAAGCTGATGTGCGTCGTCAGCGTCGTCATCGCTCCTCTACTGGCCTAAGTCGGAGGAATTCCGGCGAGCCAACTCGGCTAGCGGGCCAGGTCCTCGACCTAGCCCGCTGTAAGTTATTGAAAAACCACATGAAATTTCGCGGCTAGAAAGACGGCGAATCGCCCGTTACATTGCCTCCGCGAATTGATCCTCGGTTCCGGTTCACAACCGGGACCCGAATGCGGCCCGGGACGGAAATCTCGGAGCTGCGAAGACCGGGAGGAAAGAATGCGCGAATACGAGCTGATCTACGTGATTCAGCCGGACGCGACACAAGAACGCGAGACCGAGATCCACGAGCGACTCGACTCGGTGATCACCGGCTCCCAGGGCCGGATTCTGCTCCGGGATGACTGGGGCAAGCGCCGAATGGCGTACGAGATCGGGAACTTCCAGAAGGGCCACTACTTCCAGCTGAATTTCCTGAGCGAAGGCAAGGAGATCAGCGAGCTTGAAAGGCTTCTGCGCCTCGACGCCGACGCGTTGCGATTCCTCACGATTCTCGCAGACGAGGACGTCAAGGACATCGAAGACCGTATCGCCAACGCCGCCAAACAGGCCGAGGAACAGGCGAAGCGCCGCGAGGTGCGCGAGAAGGAGCGCGAGCAGCGCGAAGCCCGTGAAAAAGAATCGGCGGATGGGTCTCGCTACGCAGGGCAACGTGATGATCCGCGATCCGAAGATGCCCCTCGAGCCGCAGCTGCACCTGCCGCAGCTGCAGCCGATGCACCTGCCGCGGCTGCGCCTGCCGCACCTGCCGCGGCCGCAGCCGATGCACCTGCCGCACCTGCCGCGGCCGAGCCCGCCGCTACCGCGCCCGATGCGGGTGCCAACGAAGAGACGGAGTAGGAGAGCACCATGGTCGAAATCGTTGCAAAAAGACCCGCGAAGAAGCGACGGCGAACCGGACGGCGCATGTTCTCGCGCCACAAGGTGTGCCGGTTCTGCGCGGACAAGGAACTGGAAATCGATTACAAGGACGCGAAGACGCTTCGCATCTTTCTGACCGAGCGCTGCAAGATCATTCCGCGCCGTATCAGCGGAAACTGTGCGAAGCATCAGCGTCGCCTGACGCTGGCCATCAAGCGTTCGCGTCATATTGCCTTGCTGCCGTACACCACGGCGCACTCGTAGGAAATCGGAAATGGCGACACTCGAAATCATCCTGACAGAAGACATTGGAAAGCTCGGCACCGCGGGCGATGTCGTGAGGGTGCGCGCCGGCTACGGCCGCAACTACCTGATCCCGCAAGGCATGGCGTTGTTGGCGACAGCCGGCCGGGTAAACGAGATGGAGCACAAGAGGCGCGTGATCGAGGAGAGGAACTCGAAGGCCGTGTCCGGGCTCCAGGATATCGCTCGACGCGCGACTGCCGTTGAGCTCAGTTTCGAGGTTCAGGCCAGCTCCGAAGGTAAGCTCTTCGGGTCGGTCACAAACTCCGATATCGCAGCGCGGCTCGCCGAAAACGGCGTCGAGGTCGACCGACGCAAGATCGCAACCGACCCCATCAAACAGGTCGGACAGCACGAGGTGCCTCTACGGCTCCATCGCGAGGTGATCGTGGCGCTGAAAGTCGCGGTCGTCTCGGGAGAAGTGGTCGACGAAGAGCCCGTCGAAGAGGAAGAGGGCTATAGCACTGCGGGCATGGACGATGGGAGCCGGGAAGCGGCCCGCGAGATTCCCGAATCGGATTAGAGCCCGGTCGAAACTCGCCTTCGGTTCCGCGTCGCAGGAGACTTTTTCGGATCTCCAAGAGTCCTTCTAGCGGACGATCAGACCGCTAGAAGGGCGCGTTCTGCACTCCGCAAGAGTCGGGTTTCGCACGGTCGGAATCGCTCGAAGAGCATATGTCTGGCGACGGCGCGGGCTCTTCAACGGCCTGCTAGAATGAACCTCCGTTGGGTTCCTTGAGGGGGGAGCTGTGCCGGCAGAGATGGATTCCAGATTCGCGGAACCCGGAGGCCCCACGACCGGGGGCTTCGAAGAACACCTGCGCGCTATCCCTACCGATCACGAGGCGGAGCGCGCCGTGCTCGGGGCGATCCTGCTCGATCACGAGTCGATCTACAAGGTCGAGGACAAGCTCGAACCCATTTCGTTCGATCTGCCCCGACACCGCTTGCTCTACCAGGCGTACCTCGACCTGCAGGCGAAGCAGCAGGGCATCTCGCTCATCACACTGCGAAGCTACCTCGAGGAGCAGGGCCTTCTGGCCGAGTCAGGTGGCATCGGCTACCTGAGCGGTCTGGCCGATGTCGTTCCGACGACGGCGAACATCGAAGCCCACGCCGATATCGTGCGCCAGAAGGCATTGGCGCGCGGTTTGATTCGTACCTGTGAAGACATCGCGAAGCGCGGTTACGAGGGGCAGGAACCGGTCCAGGATCTGCTCGAGCACGCCGAACGCGAAGTCCTGAACATCGCGATGGGGCATGCGCGTTCCGATTTCTCGTCGATGCGCGACGAGATGCAGAGCACCTTCGAGTACATCGATCGCGTGCAAGCAGGTGAGGTGGTCGGCGTGCGCACCGGCTTCGAGGACTTCGATCAGAAGACCGGAGGCCTCAACGGGGGTGATCTGGTGGTACTGGCCGCGCGTCCGAGTATCGGAAAGACCGCCCTGGCTCTGAACTTCGTTCGCAATCACGTCATGGATTTCGGTGGATGCGCCGCGTTCTTTTCCCTGGAAATGACCAAGCGCGAACTCGTATTGCGTATGCTGCTTGGCGAGGCCCAGGTCGACAATTCCCGTTTCCGCAACGGCATGCTGTCTGATCGCGATTGGCCGCGTCTGACGCGTGCAGCTAGTCAGCTCGAAGAGGCGCGACTCTTTTTTGACGACAGCATGGGGATCACCGTCAGCGACATCTCAGCCAAGGCGAGGCGCCTGGATCGCGAGCACAAACTTTCGCTTCTGGTCATCGACTACATCCAGCTCGTTCAAGGTCGCACGACAATCGATCATCGCGAACAACAGGTGGCCGATATCAGTCGATCCCTCAAACTCCTGGCGAAGGATCTCGACGTACCGGTGATCGCGCTCTCGCAGCTCAACCGCGGACCGGAAGGTCGCAACGACAAACGTCCGATGCTGGCGGACCTGCGCGAGTCCGGTGCGATCGAGCAGGACGCAGATATCGTCATGTTCATCTATCGCGACGATGTCTACGACGAAGAGAGTCCCGACGCCGGTCTGGCAGAGGTCATCATTGCCAAGCAGCGCAACGGTCCCATCGGGACGGTGAAGCTGCAGTTTGCCAAGGAGTTTGGCCGCTTCCACGACCTGACGCGACGCGACACGGTGCCTCCAGTCGATCAGGGCTTCGATCCCGAACCCGAACCCGAGCCAGGCGCGTGGGGCGGAAAGATGGAGTCGCCGTTCTGATGGCGAGCACGGGCGAGCGGCCGATGCTTCGGCCCCGCGCACTGCCGGCCGGTTCCAGGATCGGAGTCTGTGCGCCGTCGGGCCCGGTCAATGCCGAAGTCCTCGCTCGCTGTCTCGAGTTCTGGCACTCCGCGGGTTACGAAGTCAGATGTGCCGAACACCTGAAGGGACGCGACGGCTATCTCTCGGCGGAAGACGACGTGCGACGTACGGACTTCGAAGCTCTGCTCGAGGATCCCGAGGTGCATGGAATCGTATTCGCGCGGGGTGGTTTCGGGATTGCACGCTGGTTGCGGGATTTTGACTTCGAGCGAATTCGCCGCGCGCGCAAGCTTTTGATTGGCTACAGCGATGCGACGGTGCTCCTGAACCAGGCCGCGTTGCGCACGGGCGTGCCCAATATTCACGGTCCGATGCTGGAACGCGATGACCTCGAAGCGGACGCCTTCTCTCGCCTCGTGTCACTCGTGCGAGGCGAAGCCGAAGGTCTCGCACCATTGGTCGGTAAACGCGGATCGGGTGGCTCCGCTCGCGGACGGCTGGTCGGCGGGAATCTCGCAGTGCTGGTCAGCGCGATCGGCACGCCTTTCGATGTCGACACACACGGAAAGGTCCTTTTTCTGGAGGAAACCGGCGTCCAGCCCTACGCCCTGGATCGCTTGATGATCCAGATGCGCGACGCCGGAAAGCTCGACGGAGTGGCCGGAGTGGCCCTCGGACAGTTCGTGAACTGTGAATCGGAGCGCTACCCTGATGTTTCTGCCTGCGACGCCGTATGCAGAGTGCTCCGAGACTGTGTCGACGGTCCGATCGTCCTCGATCTCCCCTTCGGCCACGTGGCGGATCATCTAGCCCTTGGAATCGGTATCGAAGTGGAACTCGACGGGGGGCAGGGCAGCCTGGCCCATCTGGAATCTGTCGTGGAGTCGCATCGGGAGGAAGCGCCTTGAAGCTCGCGGAGGTAAACCGGAAGCTCGAACGCGTCGACCGCGCTGTCGCGAAGGCGATGGAAAAGGGAGAGATCCCCGGTGCCTCGATTCGCGCGCGGCACGGCGAGTCCTTGAGCTACGATCGTTTCTTTGGCGCGGCTACACTCGCCCCCGAACGACACGAGGTGCGCGCGGATACGATCTACGATCTGGCCTCGTTGACCAAGGTCATGGCGACTACACCGGCGATTCTCTTGCTCGCGTCCGAGGGCAAGCTCGCACTCGATCAGCCAGTCGAGCAACTCCTGCCGGCCTTTGGAGAGCGGGGCAAGTCGAAGATCACGATTCGACACCTGCTCACGCATAGCGCAGGGCTGCGTCCGTGGCGCGCCTACTATGACGACCTGCGCGAGCGCGAGTTGAAAAAGGGTGAGCACCTGCTGGCGACAGAAGAAGGGCGTGCTGCGATCGTGAATCGCATCGTGCGCAGTGCCGCGGTGCACGAACCGGGAGAGGCGAGCGTCTACGGGGATCTGGACTTCATCGTACTCGGAGAGATCGTCGAGCAGGTTTCCGGAGAACGCCTGGACAGCTTCTGCGCCCAGCGCGTCTACGGCCCGTTGGGCATGGCAGACACGCATTTCAATCCGGTCCCCTTCAAGGATGAACGCCTTCGCTATGCCGCTACCGAGCAATGTCAGTGGAGAGACAAGCTGATCTGGGGAGAGGTGCACGATCCCAATGCCTGGGCGATGGGAGGGGTTGCGGGCCATGCCGGTCTCTTTGGTACGACTGCCGATGTGATGCGGTTTGCAGAAGAGATGCTTGCCGCCGATCAAGGCGAGAGCGAGATCTTTCCGCAAGAACTCTCGCAGGAGTTCTTTCGACGCCAGGAGTTTGCTGAAGACAGTGATTGGGCACTGGGCTGGGATACGCCGACGGAGGGGCAGTCCACTTCCGGCAAGTACTTCTCCAAGCGCTCGATCGGACACACGGGTTTTACGGGTACCAGTCTATGGATCGATCTGGAACGCGACATGATCGTCGTCTTCCTGTGCAATCGCGTGCATCAAATCGCGAAACGCAGCAAATTTGAATTGCGACCCCTGGTCCACGATCTGCTCTGGGAGGCTTTCCTTGCCGCCTGAAGTTCCAGCAATCGAAAGTATCCGGCATATCCACCTGGTAGCGGTCTGTGGCACGGGCATGGGCACGCTCGCGTGCATGCTGGCGGACCGGGGCTTTCGCGTGACCGGTAGTGACGCTGACGTCTACCCGCCGATGAGCGATCAGTTGGCTGCTGCGGGCATCGAAATCTGCAAGGGGTTCTCTCCCGATCACGTACTCAACGCGCCACCGGATCTGGTCGTGATCGGCAATGCCGTGCGCAAGGACAATCCCGAGGCGCGCGCGGCGATCGACAGCGATCTTCCGTATCTGAGTTTTCCCGATGCCGTGCACCACTTCTTCATTCGCGGCAAGCAGTCAGTGGTCGTTACCGGTACCCACGGCAAGACCACCTGTACCAGTCTGATCGGCTGGATTCTCACCCATGCGGGCAAGGATCCGAGTGTGCTGATCGGCGGTGTTGCAGGAAATTTCGGAGGCAGCTTCCGTCTCGGCGAAGGCGATCACTTCGTGATCGAAGGCGACGAATACGACACGGCTTTCTTCGACAAGACGCCGAAGTTCCTGCACTACGACGCCCGCACCGTCCTGCTGACCTCCTGCGAGTTCGACCACGCCGATATCTACGAGTCTCTCGATCAGATCCAATCCGCGTTTCGAAAACTCGTGGCTCAGCTTCCGGCCGACGGCTGCGTCATTGCATCGACCGATTCCGATACGGTGCGCGCGATTGTCGCGGAGAGTCCCGCGAAAGTCGATGGATACGGTTTCCGAGAAGGTGCAAGCTGGCGAGTCAGCGACATGACCTTCGACTCTTCCGGAACACAGTTCACACTCTGGTACGGGGAAGAGCGCGTGACCCGCGTCAGTACGCCGATGTTTGGACGACATAACGTCGAGAACGTGCTCGGAGCGATCGCGGTGTGCACCCACCTCGGAGTGACGCCCGAGGAATCCGCTCGAGCAATGAGCGAATTCCGCGGTATTCGACGTCGCCAGGAAGTGCATAGCGATGAAGATGGCTTCGCAATCATCGATGATTTTGCTCACCACCCGACGGCCGTCCGCGAAACGATCGCGGCCACTCGTGCGCGTTATCCTGATCGAAAGCTCTGGGCGATCTTCGAACCGCGGACGGCCACCAGCCGTCGTCGACTCTTCGAAGACGACTATGTAGAGGCGCTTTCCGAAGCACAAGAAGTGATTCTGGCGGGTGTGTTTCGAGCAGATCAGATCGCCGATGATCAACGCATGCGGCCTGAGCGAGTCGTGGGTGCACTCGCGGAACGCGGAGTCGAAGCCGTTTTCTTGCCAGATATCGATGAGATCATCGAGTATCTGGCGCGCCATCGCAGTGGCCAGGACGTGGCTCTGATCATGTCCAATGGTGGCTTCGGTGGCATCTGGGATCGCCTGAGGGCGCGCTTGCGCAGCGGAGGCACTTGAGAGATGGCGGATATCCAGGCCAACGGATTGCGCCGCGGAACGGCCATCATCCACGATGGCGTTCCCTATCGCGTACTTCAGTTCGAACACCGGACGCCCGGCAATAAGCGCGGCTTCGTGCAGACGAAGCTGCGCAACCTGCGCGATGGTAGCCAGCGCGAGGTCAAGTTTTCGGCGACCGAAATGATCCAGCGCGCCCATGTCGAAGATCGTGAGATGGAGTACCTGTACAGCGAGCCGGACGGCGCGGTCTTCATGGACACCCAGGATTACGAACAGACCAGCCTGAACAGCGAGGCGCTCGGCAATGCGAAGCCCTGGCTTCAAGAGGGCATGCATCTGCAGATCGAGATGCTCGATGGACAACCGATCGCGGTTCGTCTGCCCAAGGCGGTGGACGTGACCGTGCGCGAAGCCGAAGCAGTGGTCAAAGGACAGACCGCTTCGAAGTCGAACAAGCCGGCGGTTCTGGAAAACGGAGTGACGATCCAGGTACCGCCGTTTATCGAAGCCGGCGACCGAGTGCGTGTCGATCCGGCCGAGCAGAGGTATATCGAGCGCTGTAAGTAGATTCGCCGATTCGGATATCCGAGGGTCTTCAGTCGAATCTGTTCAGCAGCTAGTGTCCTGTTCCAGAAGTTCGCTAACTATCGCGACACCCGCCCATCCCCGCCGGCTGCGTTGGAAAGGCCTTGAAGTATCAACGGATACTCCAGCGGCCTCCCGCCTTGCCAGCGTGGCGTCCGGGCACCGGGATAGTCACCGAACTTCTGGAACAGGACACT
>JAAELY010000508.1 GCA_024226335.1 bacterium | reverse complement strand
TACCACCATGTTCCGTCGATCACGGGAATGCCAGTGTACATCGGCCAGCTGGACGAGCTCCTGCTGCCGTTCTGCAACGGCGTGAGCGACGAAGATCTACGCCGGAAGCTCGTGCTCTTCTGGCGTTACCTGGACCGGACTTTGCCCGACGCATTCATGCACGCCAACATCGGTCCTACCGACAACCGGGTGTCTCGCATGATCCTCGACGTCGACGCCGAGCTCGGGCAGGCGGTTCCCAACCTGACGTTGCTGTACGACCCGGCCGTCAGTACGGAGGCGATTCTCTCCCTGGCCATCGGCAGCATCCTCCGGTGCTCGAAACCCCACATCGCCAACCACCCGCTGCATTCCAGTGCATTCGACGCCCGAGGGTACGGAATCGTCAGTTGCTACAACTCTTTGCCGCTGGCCGGCGGCGCATCCTCGCTGACTCGCCTCAACTTGAGCGAGGTCGCCCAGCGATCGACTGGCGAAGCGAACTTCTTGAACGACGTTCTACCGCTTTACGTGGAACGGAGCCTCCGACTCCTGCAGGCACGAACCGACTACCTCTTCGAAGAATCCGGCTTTTTCGAGAGCTTCCTGGTGGAAGAGGGCTGGATCGAGAAGGATCGGTTCACCGGCATGTTCGGAGTCTTCGCGATGGCCGAGGCGGTCAACACTCTTCAGGAGAAGGAAGGCCGTGAGGGCAAGTATGGCCATGACGAAACCGCCAACGAGCTGGGCTACCGAATCTCGAAGCTCCTGAGGGATGCAGTAGCTGCCAGACCCATGAGGCATTTGTGGCGAGGGCGAGCCCTTTTGCATTCACAAGCGGGGATCAGCAGCGATTCCGGGCTAACGCCGGGAGCTCGCATTCCCTACGGCACCGAGCCGGACCCGGTCGAGCACGTCAGAGCGCTCGCACCCCACCACCAGTACTACGATTCGGGCATCAGTGAGATCCTGACTCTGGAGGAAACGGTCAAGGGCAATCCGGAAGCCCTGCGTGACCTCTGCAAGGGAGCTTTTGCCAGCGGTTTCCGTGAGTTCAGCGCCAACGTCGAGGGCAGCGATCTCGTCCGCGTGACCGGCTACATGATTCGATTGGCAGACGTTCGCCGATTCCGGGAAGAGGGTTCGCGGACGAACACCACGGTGCTCGGATCGGAGGCGATCGAGACCACCGGGATCCTGAAGAGGCGGTCCCGAGTCGTCGGCCATGAATTGCATCCGAGCTACGGTCAGTAAGATCGTCCCTTGCTCATTCGTGGACGGGCCGGGCAACCGGCTCGTCATTTTCATGCAGGGTTGTAACTTCCACTGTTTGGGCTGCCAGAATCCGCATACCATCGGGATCTGCAACCACTGCGGCGAGTGCATCCCGGTCTGCGAGGCCGGCGCTCTCTCGATGCAGGCTGGGCGGGTTGTCTTCGACGCCGATGCCTGCGATGAGTGTGATGCATGCCTGACGGCCTGCCCGGTCGATGCCAATCCGATGGTGAGTGATTATGGAATCGAGGACATGCTCGCCCTTTTGCGGCCTCGTCGACCCTTCCTGAGCGGAATCACGGTCTCCGGTGGAGAGCCAACGCTGCAGCTCGAGTTCGTCGCCGAGCTGTTTGCAGCGATCAAGGCGGATCCGGCGCTCAGTGGCCTCAGCTGCTTTATCGACAGTAACGGATGTCTGGGACCCAGCGCCTGGGAAAAAGTGTTGCCGGTGACCGATGGTGTGATGATCGACATCAAGGCGTTCGGTTCCGCCCGGCACCGGGATCTGACCGGGCAGTCGAACGGTGAGACCTTGCGGTCTGCTCGGCTCGTTCATGCGGCCGGACGACTCTACGAGCTGCGCTTTCTGTTGATTCCCGGGGTGACGGATGGCTCGGCCGAGTTGGATGGTCTTGCGGAGTTCGTTCGATCGCTGGGGACGGACCTCCGGGTGAAGTTGAATGCCTTTCAGCGCCACGGGGTGAG
>JAAELY010000507.1 GCA_024226335.1 bacterium | reverse complement strand
TCGTCGCTTCTCAACATTGCTCCGTCTCGAACGTTCGAATCAGCCTATTCGCAAGACCTGAAGCGCATTCGTACTGCAATCGGCCTCGAACCCGCAGCCCCGCGTTAGCGCGCTCGCCGCACAACAAGGCGTTGAACCGGACTGTCAACAGCTCGGTTCAATTGACCTTGGGTGCCGTCTGGCGGCATACTTAGGCCTCTGGGTCGGGGCCGGTCAGCGCTGTTGCCAGCCGGTTAACGCCGATCCGTTGTTGCGACACGAGGCTGCTTCCAGAAGTTGTTCGACTCGTTCTGAGATCGAACCGCCCGTATCACCGGGTGAGCCCAGGGATCTGAATCAAGAGCGATCCCGACATCAGTACAGAAGCATGCTTCGGCGTGCGGGGAGAGAATCGTGAGAGGACCTCCCTCCTGTTAGCCACAAGGCGGGTGATGGCCAGGCAGCGGGTAAGGTAAACAAACGTGAACCTGTGATAAAGATCGTTACGCGAACGAGCCAAAGTGGCTGACAGGCTCAGCGGGAGTGGGAGGCAGGTCTTAACGGTGCCACCTCGTGATCCGCATGCTCCCCGGTCGACATCAGGTACCTAACCCCGCGTACTTCAGAAGTGGAACGTGGAAACCCCGTACTGCTCCCGTGTCGTTCGCGGCTCGGGAAAGCGAACCGCAAGGTGAGCCAATGGGAGTGCGGGCTTGAGAAGTCGGAAGAAGCGAATGTCGCCTTGTAACGGGGCGGATACGGGTTCGAACGTCACCCGGCACGAAAGTGAGCCCACGTCCGACAGGTCTATCTTGGCAAGAGAGTTTGGAGAACCAAAGGCAAGGGGGAAAGCAAATGACGACAGCGGCGGTGCCGTATGTTGGTGCGCCCCCGGCATTGGCGAAACAATGGGAAGCGCTCGATTGGGCTTCTCTCCATCGTCAAGTTCAGCGGCTCCAGGTGCGTATTGCGAAGGCGGTAAAAGAGAAGCGCTACGGCAAGGCGCGAGCCCTGCAATGGCTTCTCACGCACTCCTTTGCCGCAAAGGCACTGGCGGTGCGAAGAGTGACGAGTAATCGGGGGAAGAACTCCCCTGGTGTTGATCGTGTGACGTGGCGAACACCGCGTCAGAAGATGTTGGCGATTGGGTCGTTACAACGGCGGGGTTATCGTGCCCAGCCACTGCGCAGGATTTACATACCAAAGAGCCGAGGAGGGCAACGCCCTCTCGGGATTCCAACGATGAACGACCGGGCCATGCAGGCGTTATACCTCTTGGCCCTGAATCCCGCGGCAGAGGCCACGGCGGATATCCATTCCTATGGGTTCCGTCTCGGTCGCTCTACGGCCGACGCTCTCGGGCAGTGCTTCGTCACGCTGGCGAAACAAGACTCGCCAGTGTGGGTGCTCGAAGGCGACATTGAATCCTGCTTCGACCGGATCAGTCACGCTTGGTTGCTGGAGCATGTGTTGATCGATCGCTCCATTCTCCAAACCTGGCTGAAGTCGGGCTACTTCGAAGGGGCTCGGTTCTTCGCAACCGAGCAGGGAACCCCGCAAGGCGGGATCATCTCCCCCGTGCTTGCCAACCTCGCGTTGGATGGGCTCGAGGAGGTGGTCAAGGGAGCAGCTCCATACCGCTCCAAAGTGAACACGGTTCGCTTTGCCGATGACTTTATCATCACCGGCCAATCCCGAGAGCTACTGGAAGAGAATGTCCTTCCTGCGGTCTCGGCCTTCCTTGCAAGTCGTGGTCTTCGTCTGTCGGCATCGAAGACGCAGATCACGCAGATCCATATGGGGTTCGACTTTCTCGGCGCCAATGTACGCAAGTACAAGGGCAAACTCTTGATCAAGCCGTCGAAGCGCAACGTCGTCGGTTTTGTTCGGAGTATACGGGAGTTCGTTCGGAGGGCACGCTCGATCACCACGTTGGAGTTCATCCGTGCCTTGAATCGCAAGCTGCGAGGCTGGGCGCATGCATTCCGACACCTGGTATCGAGCCGCATCTTCTCCATGATCGACGCCGCCATCTTCAAGAGTC
This sequence comes from bacterium, assembly GCA_024226335.1. Classification (NCBI taxonomy): domain Bacteria; species bacterium. The sequence goes on along the minus strand of JAAELY010000507.1, from coordinate 1,449 downwards.
TCTTGCGATGGATCCGCAGACGGCACCCGCGCAAGAACTGGCGATGGCTTCGGAGGAAGTACTTCCGAAGTGATCGAGGTAGGCAGTGGGTGTTTACTGCCAAGGCTCGCAGTGCTGACGGGATCGGCACAAATGTCGATCTCTTCCGGGCGAGCAGCCTACGCATCCGCAGGCACATCAAGATCCGGGCCGAGGCGACACACTTCGACCCTGACTTCGCGAACTACTTCGAGAAGCGAAGGCTTCAGAAGAGTCCGCAGGCCAGGAATCGCTGCGTCGTTCAGCCCGCTTTCTAGAATCGAGGATGCGACAGATGGCGACCCAACACGTACACTTCACTGCTGGATCAGTCGAGGGACTGGTCTTTGAATAGGCTTGAGCCGTATGAAGGGAAACCTTCACGTACGGTTCTTAGGGGGGCCCCGGCCGGTAACGGCTGGGGGCCTACCCGGTGCCGGCACCAGCAGCGGGGTCGCATGCGGCATTTTCTCCTGAGTTCCGTGGTAGTGGCCTTGAGTTCGCTTGGTTGCGTGACCGACACTGCGCAAGAACCCGGACTGCCATCGGATGGCGCAGAAGTTCGAGTCCTTGCCCTGGACTGCGAGATCGGCATCCCCGCCTATTACACAGTCCAGACTCAAGACGTCGACAGCGTTTCGTTCTTTAGCTCGCGCTTAGACGAGGTCGGCCGTATCAGAATCGACAACGATCCAGACGACCCGGAGGAGAATCCTCGATTCCGGGTGCTGAACACGCGTGAGGTTGCGCACCTCAAGATCTCCGAGATCGAATACCTGGGATTCGAGGGGAGACGAGCTGCGCCAGCATACGTTTCAATCAGATCGAAGGACCAGAGGCTCACACTGCTCGGAGACGCTACGCGTCTGTCCGAAGATCTCGTTCAGCAGTGCGCCGAGTCGGTGTCGGAGGCCGACATGAACGTCCACCGACGTCGGCAAGAGGGCTGTGCCTACGAACTGCAGTTACGGCCCGAGTACAGTTCGGTCTTCGAGAGCGCCCAGGTTGCGGCGTACTCCACCTCTGACGATCGCCAAGGCTGGCAGCTATCCGATGTTGATCCAGACGGTCCACTGGGACGAGAGGGGGTGGCCGACGGCGACCGCATCACACACTTCTGCGGTCTACCTTTCTCCGAATACGTGGTTTCAGGAGGTCAGTTGTGCTGCGAAACGGGAGATCCAGAGTCCCTCACGCTAACGGTTGAGCGCTCAGCGGCCGAGAGTTTCGATGTCAGGATTCCCAAACCAGCGCCCTAGCCTGTAACGGGTGCCGGCTAACACCTATCAGGCCCCCGGTTGTCAATAGGCACAAACGTCCGTTGACGCCGGCCAAGGTCTTGCTCCGGTCGTTCGTGCTAAGCGCTTCGCTTCTCCTCGGTCCTGGCTTTCGTTTCTACTCGCGGTTGCGGACGTGATCGATCACGTCTGC
>JAAELY010000506.1 GCA_024226335.1 bacterium | reverse complement strand
TGGCGCAGTATCCGTCCAAAGAGACCTTCGAGCGCCAGCGCGAGGCCGCCGAAGTCACGCAGGTGTTAGGCGGGTGCGAGCGCAGCTATGTGCACGGCTTCCAGCGCCCAGTGCTTCCAAACCTGCTGATTCCGATCGCGCTGGGCGCGATGCGCCTTCGCGACATCGTCCTTCGCCGGAAGCCGATCCTGCCCTTCCAGCCGTTGGCCGAAGAGGACGCACTGCCCCCGATCCAGATGAAGCGCAAGGAGATCCTGAAGCTCAACGACTACCGCGACATCCGGGACGACGCCATCGTGATCGTCAACCTGATCCGACCGGGCACCCCGGAACAACGGGCGGCCGATCGCGCCTACACCGGGGAGATGATGCGCGGCATGGCCGAGGGCGGATACGGCCCGATACACATGGGACGCGCGATCCGGGTCGAGGGCGAGCAGCGTTTTTCGCAGTTCGCAGCCGTCTACTACCCCGGTATCGATCACATGCACGCGATGATCGGCAGTGCGTTCATCAACCGGGTCGGACCCGGCAAGCAGCTCGGCGACACGCTGGCGGTCGCGACAATCCCGGTGCTCTCGAAGCTCTGAGCTACAGAGTATGACGACCCATTCCCTGAAATCGGAGATACTCGGAGTCCTCGCGGGGCAGGAGGAGCATTCATGACGAAAACCGCAATGAGCGCTGAAGCCTTCTCGTCGATTCCGCCGCAGCTCCCTGTCGAACTCATCGACCTCGTCGAGACGAAGACACCCCAGGCGAACCGCGCCTTCATCGCGCGGGTCACCCAGCTCGCCGAGGAGGTCGGTGGACGCAGGGTACTCGCGAACGAAGTGCTCCTGCCGATGATCGTCTCCGACGAACGGGCTTCAAAATCCGATCAGGCGACCCGCTTGCTCGTCATCACCTGGTACCCGACGACGCAGGCCTGCCAGATTGCCCTGGCCAAGCGGAAGGGATGGGCGCCTGAACTCCTCACCGAGTCGATTCGAACCTATGCGGCACAGCACGTGGGACGCATCGAGTCACTGGTCGGCCGAACGCTGCCCTTCACGCTTGGCCTGTTGGGACGCAAGCCCGTACCGAAGATCGATGACGCGCGGAAGCTCGAAACCCTCATCGACGACGCACTCATTCTGGGCGAACAACCGGACAAAGCCCGCTGGACCGAACTGGCCGCGCGCGCGGGCGACCGACCGATCTGGATGCTGAACTTTCTCGAGTTCGCAGAGACAGCCGTCTACGGGGACGACGCGCAGGACGTCGCCCCCTCAACGAAGATCTCTGGCGCCAGCGCATACGAACGCTACGGGCGAGGAATGGTCGGTTCGCTGGCCGCGGTGGGTGGACGGGTTGGATGGTCGGGCCATCCGATCGGCCCGCTACCGGGAACCGATGATGGCCAATGGCATCAACTCGCGATCGCGGTCTATCCGTCCCCGGCAGCG
>JAAELY010000505.1 GCA_024226335.1 bacterium | reverse complement strand
CCTACGACCTGGGCGAACACACGCTGGACGATCTTGTCTTCCAGTGCGGGTTTCCCGATGGGCCGCATGCGCCCATCCCCTTTGGGGATGTAAGTCCGCTCCACCGGCAGGGGCTTGTACGCTCCACGCATCAGCCGCCCGGCGAGGTCCGTGAGGTTCGCCCACAGATTCTCCCCGTACTGCTGCCACGTCACCCGGTCGACCCCTGGCGCACCCGAGCGGTTCAGCTCGAAGTACACCTCGTGGAGTCGGTTCAGGTTATAGACGTGGTGCCAGAGCGCGGTGAACCGCTCACTCCGTCTCTCTGTCGCTACCTGCCGTATCCGCCTCAGCTTCGACGTCAAAGCTTTCCGGCTCTGTGTCCGGGTTTGGGGAGGCTGACGCGGATTCCCCTTGGCCAGACCCCTTCCCTCCACCTTCTCCGCCGCCGCGGGCGCACCCGTGGCTTTGTTCGACGGCTTCCTCGGTACTATGGGCCTGTCCGACTGCCCACGCTCGTGCATCGTTGTCGTATCCTCTCGGTTTTCAACGCGGACCCTGGGGCCATCCCCCAGGGCCGATTGTGGGCTCTCCCGGTTCCCGTGCAGAATGCTTGAGTACGCGCATGGGTTCTCCGACCGCGCCGGGCCCAGCCACAACTCGCGATAGCGCTGTG
>JAAELY010000504.1 GCA_024226335.1 bacterium | reverse complement strand
GCCTCTTCGCGGGCCAGCGCATAGCCGGCCGCCGAGGTGAACGGATTCGACGGCAGCAACGCATTCTGCTCGAGCGTCGTCTTTGTCCATTCGAAGAACCCGTCGACGATCGGTTTGCAGTGCTTGGCTCGTAGCTCGAGACATTTATTCGCGTCGAGCTGTCGCGCACTGATCTTGCCTTCTTCTTCGTAGAGCCTGCGGATCTGCTCCAGCGCTCTTGCTGTCAGCTCGGGCTCGATGTTTTCTGCCTTCAGAAAATGCCGTCGCGTATGCGACCAGCACTGGGCGTGGACGACGCCGTTGATCTGAGCCGCGTACTTCTCGTAGGCCTGGTATCCATCGGTGAGCAGTACGCCGCAGAATTCGCCAAGCGACTTCTTGATGAACGCGCCGGATCGAGAGTCCGAAAATGGAAACACCACTTCGTCGCGATCACCGTAGATCGGCCAGAAGTAGCCGGTCTTCATTGTGCCTTTCCGTTTGCGGCCGGTCCGGATCGGTGTCTCGTCCATCGCTACGACACGGCCGCTGACCACCGAGAAAAGCTGCGCCTCGTAGATCGGCTGCAACAAGTCGGCCATGCGGTGAATGAGATGGGTCAGCGTCGAACGGGCCAGCCGAACTCCCGAGGCTTGCATCCGT
>JAAELY010000503.1 GCA_024226335.1 bacterium | reverse complement strand
GCCGATGATGATGCCCCCGATCAGGAGGGTGGGCAGATTGAGGGGGATGTCCATCCATCCCATGTATCCGAGCACGACTACGACCGGCAGTAGATTGGGAATCATGCAGAGCAGGCCCCGTGAGAGGTTGCCTAACATCAATATCATCAACGGTGTGATCAGGACGAGTGCGAACACATAGGAACTCGCCATACTGTGCATGACTCCCAGGAATGAGTTCGAGGTCAAGGCCGTGGCGCCCGTGATCTGGAGGGTCAGGTCGTCTCCGAGAATCCGCTCCAGTCTCTTCTGCAGTTCCTCCAGAAAGTCCGGATAGAAGACCGCGTCGACCATCGGGACCTGAAGGGAGAGACGCGCGCGATCGAAGCTGGTGGTGGTCACCTTTGCCAGATCTTCCCAACCGCTGTTTTCGAATAGCAGCATTTCCTGGGCGAGGGTCGGGCGATCTTGCGGCAAGACGTAGGCGGCGGGGTTGTTTTCGTTCAGCGCCTGATGGGTTTCCTTGGCGATGTCCACGAGCGACACCGTCTTGCCGACGGAAACCGGTCCGAGTGCGAATGATTCAGCGGTTTTCGACGCTGCTTCGATTCTCGCCAGGTTTTCCGGGTCGAGAAGTCCGTCTTCTCGGTGAGAATCGATGAGTATTTCGACTCTCCCGATGCCTTCCATTCGCGAATCGATCAACTCCGTTGCAACCCGAATCGGGTCGTCTTCGGGAATCCACGCCAGGGTGTCCAATCCAAAGCGCAGTTGCGCGATGCCGATTCCCGAGAACGTGACCAGAGCCAGTGTTCCGGACAGGACCCAGACCGGTCGGCGCATGGAGAATCCGCCCATTCTTGTGAGGGCACTCTTCAAACGAGAGGTTGGAAGCTGGTTTCGCGCCGGTGACAGCGGCCATAGAGCCAGTAGGGCCGGCAGTAGCGTCAGGGTGTAGAAGAGCGCCGTCATGATGGCGATCGGCGCGAGCAGGCCCAGGTCGGACACCGGTCGAATGCTGGCCCCGATAAACGACACAAGGCCGGCTGCAGTCGTGAGACTCGTCATGACCACGGCCAGTCCCGAATGTTCCAGAGCATTTGCAATGGCGAGTTCGCGCTCCTGTCCTTTCGCGAGACCCTGATAGACGATCGCGAGGATGTGCACGCTGTCGCAGATGCCGACGGCCAGGATCAGGGAAGGCAGGATCTGCGAAGGAGTGGTGAAGGGAATCCCGAGCAGTGCCATCCAGCCGAAGCTGGTAATGGCCGAGATCACGACCACGATCAGAGAAAGGACGACGGCGGAGACTCTGCGGAAGAGCGCGTAGAGGAGCACGATGATCAGCGCGATGGACAACCCCGTGTACAAGCTGGTGTCGGCTTGCGATACACGGTTCATGTGGTCGGAGATCACCGGCTCACCGACGATGTGAACCGGGAAGTCCGGTGACTCGAATCGTTGTGCGATGCTTCGCGCGGACTGCACCATTTCGTTGAGTGCGTCTTCGCTCAGGAAGGCGGCTTCGCCTTCACTCTCATCGAAACCGCTGAGTGCCGAAACTCCTTCGTCGGAAGCGTAGACCTGAGGTTGGACCACGATCATCGTCAGGTCCGCCTGTCGGGAGATCAGCGTGTTGGCGTAGATCGGATTGGCGAGCACTTGCGCGCGCAGACGAGCGAGGTCCTCCGCGTTCTCAGGCCAATCCACCATCAGTTCTTCGACGATCAGTCGCTCCTGATCTCCGCGCGTCGATCGCGCGTTGATCAAACTCGTGATGTCGTCGACGTAGGGGAGTTCATTGTCGAGGGCGGTGTGGAACGCACGGAGTGTTTCGAGAAATCCCAGATCGAAGACCTCTGGCGGGGAGAGCGCGATCACGAGTGTGTCGTCGCGTTCGAATTCCGAGCGAAAGTCGTCGTAGATGGACAGGGCGGGATCGTCGGGCTGTAGCATCGCCTCGGTCGAAAAATC
>JAAELY010000502.1 GCA_024226335.1 bacterium | reverse complement strand
CGGCATGGCCAAGAGCGATCCAAAGGCGATCTGGGTTTTGCAGGGCTGGGCGTTCATGTACAAGCGGACCTTCTGGACGCAGCCGCGATTCCGGGCCTTTCTCGACGCGGTTGACGACCGCCGCATGCTGCTGCTCGACCTCTTCTGCGAGCAGACGCCGATGTGGAATCAGACTGAGGCGTTCTGCGGCAAACCGTGGCTGCGGTGTAACATCCAGAGTTTCGGCGGCGCGGTTCATCTCGGCGGGAATCTCGAAGGAAACAACGCCGGACTCTGGGCAGCACGACGCGATCCGAACTGCGGTCGACTAGTCGGACTGGGGTTCGTCAACGAGGCGCTCGACGTCAACCCGGTTGTATACGACCTGATGCTCGAGGCCGCTTGGCGCGATGCGCCGGTCGACCTGGACGCCTGGATCGTCGACTACGCTCGCCGACGATACGGTCGCGAGAACGCCGACGCCGAGGCGGCCTGGCGTCTGCTCCACGAAACGGTCTACCAGGCGCCGCACCGGATGCGGTCGGCGCTGGACCGCTTTCCGACACTGCGGCCGATCGGCGATGCGCCGTACGACAACACCCCTCTGGCCGAGGCCTGGCGCCGCCTCTTGCTCGCCGCGGACGAATGCGGTGACATCGACGCCTATCGATTCGATCTGGTCAACGTCGCCCGACAGACGCTCTCGAACCATGCGGCCGCGCTGCAACGCAAGGTCGTCGAGGCGCACGGCGCCGGTGACGCCAACGCGATGCGTGCTGCCGCCGACGAGTTCCTTCAGTTGCTCCTCGACATGGACGAACTGCTGGCAACGCGGCGCGAATTCCTACTGGGCCGTTGGCTTGCCGACGCGCGACGCTGGGGAGATACTGACGCCGAGCGTGCGCGGCTGGAATGGAACGCCCGGCGCGTGCTGACCTGCTGGGGCTCGGGCGGGCACACCCTCGACTACGCCCGCAAGGAATGGTCGGGTATGATCAGCGACTTCTACCACGAACGCTGGCGGCGACGCCTAGACGCCGAGATCGCGGCGATTTCGGAAGAGCGGCCGCTGGATGTTAAGGCGTTGGACAAACAACTCAGGCAAAGGGATCTCGACTGGTCCGCTCGACGCGACTCGCTCCCAACCGACCCGCGGGGCGACGCCATCGCGCTGGCTCGGCAATTATGGAGGAAGTACGGTCCCGCCTTCGAGCAGTAGCGGCCGCACGGTAGAACTCGTTTCGCCGCCAAGGGTTTGAGGGCGACGAACAACCCGCATCAAAAGAAGAGTCCCGTCAATCACCCGCTAACACAAACCAGCAAGCAAACAATAGGGCAACAATAGGTGACCGCCCCCCTCTTGCCCAGGAAATGGTTCCTGACATCGAACGACCATCTTGTCGAACCCTCAACGGGCCAGCTAGCTGCACAGGTCACATCGTCCTCTGAGGATAGGTCGCCGGTCCGTATGTCAGAACCGCGGCGCCAGGATTTGCGCCGCCCGCGCTCCAGTGTTCCCTTCAAATCCGAATGATTCGTGCGGGCGGTGTGTCGGACCCAAGCACTTTGCGCGCACTCAAGAACTACAGAGGTGTCCGCCACCTGGTGCAGTTGCGATCTCCCTTCTGGTGGGTGGTCTTGGAGCGAAAAGTGCCTTCGCCAATCCTCGTGGCTCGCCCCGCTTGCGGCCCGCGGTATGTCCTGCCATGATGGAACATACCAATCACTCTGTTTGTTATGGAGGATCTCGTGAGAACGCTCAAGCAGCCACGCGCGATCGAGACGCGCGACCGGATTCTACGCGAAGCGGCGCAACTCTTCGCTATCAAAGGCTTTCATGACACCAAGGTGGGCGAAATCATCAAGGCCGCCGAGGTGACCAGCGGCGCGTTCTTCCATCACTTTCAAGGCAAGGAAGAGCTCGGGTTCGCGGTGATCGACCGACACATGGAGGAGCGTCGCCAGAAGTTGGACCGGATCGAAGAGCGTCTGCGCGGCGACTCTGGTGACGATCCGCTCCAGCACGTCTTTCGGCGTCTGGACGCCGTTTGTGAGATGGTCGCCGGGCGCCGCAAGAGGAAGGGTGGCTGCATCATCGGCAACCTCAGCACGACATTGAGCGATACGCACCCCGCCTTTCGCGAGCGGTTGGCGAAGTGCTTCGACGAGATGGCGCTGGAATTCCAGCCGCATCTGGAGGCGGCGGTCCAGGCACATCATCCTACGCGAGACGTGGATGTCCGACAGTTGGCTCGCTACATCGTGTCCGTTATCGAAGGTGCGATTATGCTCTCTCGAACGCACGGAGAATCGGACCTCGTGCATGGGCAGTTCCGGATGTTGAAGGAGTACTTGAAGCAGTCCGTCGAAGGCTGATGGGCGATGAAAGCGCAAGCGTTCGCTCATCTACGGAGAGACCGAAGCGAAGACCTTTAAGGGCTGGAATAATGAATAGACAACAACCCCAACTGGAATACACGATGAACAAAGCGGTAATCATCCTGGCACTGTCCGGACTCCTCTTCTCGCCAATCGGAGCGATGGCGGCGCCCAAGGCCCCTAATGTCATTGTAATCCTGATTGATGATATGGGTTGGATTGACTCCGCTCCGTATGGTTCGGAATACTATGACACTCCGAACCTAACGCGGTTGGCGGAAGACTTGAAGTTGATCCGCTACTATCATGAGGGCAAAAACGCGGCATCGCATGCGTACGATCTCTTCGATTTAGAGCGTGATCCCTCCGAGGCGATCAATCTGTCCGCCTATCTTCCGGAAGAGG
>JAAELY010000501.1 GCA_024226335.1 bacterium | reverse complement strand
GAGATTGCATCGCGCGGGGGTACGCCCGTCCTCTTTCCGTCGCACGGGTTGAACGCGCTCGGCGGGTCAGACTGGGTCGGGGCGCAGGCTCGCATGGCCGCAGACTGGGACTCGTACCTCGGGTTTGAACTCGGCCCGATGTTCGTCCCCCACGGTCGCATCTACGATCTATCCGCGTACCGGATGCTGCTCGATGTTCCGCAGTGCATCGGCGCCAAGCACTCGTCGCTTTCGCGCGAACTCGAATGGCAGCGACTGGATCTGCGCGACCGTACTCGTCCCGACTTCCGGGTCCTGACCGGAAACGATCTGGCAATCGACATGGTCATGTACGGCAGCGACTATCTGCTCGGACTGTCGACGTGCGCTCCCGATGCGTTTGCGCTTCGCGATCGCTACTGGGCCGAGGGAGATGAGCGCTTCTACGAGCTGAACGACCTGCTGCAATACCTGGGACAGCTGATCTTCCGCCCGCCCGTACCCGCTTACCGGCATAGCGCCGCGCAATTCATGAAGCTGCGCGGCTGGATCGACTGCGACGGCGCTCCATTGCTCGACACGCTGCGGCCTGACGGTGACGTCGAAATACTTCGAAACATCGCGGAGCGAATCGAGGCGCAGGTCCGATGAATTCGAACTTCGTCAAACTGACGTCCCTGCGCAACGAGGATCAACTACGCGCCCGGCTCGCGGATCTCGATGTTCACCTTCCGCTGTCCGGCTCGAACCCCGAAGACGTTCTTCGGGCGCCACTGTACCTCCGGGATGCAGCGGCGGGCGAGCGCACGGTCGGCAATCGTTTCGCGATTCTGCCGATGGAAGGCTGGGACGGCACGCCCGATGGACGACCGACCGAGCTCGTGCAGCGCCGCTGGCGCAACTTCGGCGAGAGCGGGGCCAAACTCATCTGGTGTGAAGCGACGGCGGTCCGCTCCGACGGCCGCGCGAATCCGCATCAGCTCGTGATGGACGAAGGCTCGACGACACCACTGGGCGAGCTGCGCGCGGACCTGGTTCGCGCGCACCGCGAGCGCTTCGGCGGCGATGAAGACCTGGTCGTCGGCCTGCAACTCACACACTCCGGTCGCTGGTCGCGACCCGATGGCTCTGCGCGACCGCGGACTGCGTATAGCCACCCGTGGCTCGACGGGCGGGTCGAAGCAGGCGCGTCACAGGTCCTGAGCGATGCGGAACTCGACGAACTGGTCGTCGCATATGTCGACGCGGCGGTTCGCGCGCGCGACGCGGGTTTCGATTTCGTGGACGTGAAGCACTGCCACGGCTATCTGCTACACGAGTTGCTCAGTGCCACCGAGCGAAGTGGAGAGTACGGAGGCGTCTTAGCCCATCGCATCCACTTCCTACGCGCGGTCGTCGCCGGAATCCGCGAGCGCGCACCCGAGCTGAGCATCGCGGTGCGTCTGTCGGCTTTCGACTACGCTCCCTTTCACAAAGGTGCGGACGGTCGCGGTGTTCCCGAAACGGACCAACCCTATCGATTCGCCTTTGGTGGAGACGGAACGGGTGTGGGGATCGATCTCGCGGAGACCCACGCCTTCTTGTCCGAACTCGAAGCACTCGGAATTGGACTCGTCTCGATCACCGCTGGAAGTCCCTACTACTGTCCGCACGTACAGCGCCCCGCCGCCTATCCTCCGTCGGATGGCTATGCGCCTCCCGAGGATCCGCTGATCGGCGTCGCGCGAATGATCGCGGCCACCGCCGAACTCGCGCTCGCACACCCTTCACTTGCGATCGTGGGATCCGGCCTGAGCTATCTGCAGGAGTGGCTACCGCGGGTGGGCGCGGGTGCGGTAGAGGCTGGTTCCATGGCACTCGTGGGTCTCGGTCGCATGGCTCTGTCCTATCCCGACTTGCCAAGCGATGTACTTGCGGGGCGGGAACTGCAACGCAAGCGCATCTGCAGAACCTTCAGCGACTGCACCACCGCACCCCGAAACGGCCTGATCTCGGGCTGCTACCCACTCGATCCACACTACAAAGCCATGGACGCCGCGCCTAAAGTCGCCGAGATGCGCAAGGCTGCGACACCGCGCGGATAGCTGACCGGAAGCTCAACAGCCCCCGGTCAGGATTGCGGCCGGACAGCCGCGCGAAGCGGCAAGCGCCCGCGAGATGCGAGCTTCCTACGTCCCCAACCGCGCAATTCCAGCGGCTGCATCCCTTGATATTCTAAATAATGTAGTGCATTATTTAGGAGATGCCTCGCAATCCTCGCCCAATCAAGACCCGGTCAGACGCTCTGGCGACCCGAGCGCGCCTCATGCGCGCCGCGATCGCCGCGTTCGCTGCACAAGGGATCGACGGCGTGAGTCTCGTCGCGATCACCGAGGCCGCGGGCGCAAGCAACGCCTCAGCCATCCAGTACCACTTCGGGGGCAAGGACGGGTTGATCGAGGCGATCCTGGACGACTACGAGCAGGTCACGGATGGGCGCCGGCTCGAACTCGCTGCTGAATTGTCCGAGCGCGGTCGTCCCTCGCTGCGCGATGAGATTTCGACCCTCGTTCTTCCTTGGGCCGAGCTATTGGAGCACCGCGACGGCGTCGCCTATCTCAAGTTGCTCGGACAACTCGTGGGCCATCCCCGCTTCTCGATCGTGGAGCGCCACCGCAAAGCGCTCACGAAAGCCTCGGGCGGTCTGCTCGCTGGGCTACGACGCGCCGAGGAGCGGGACCCGCAGCGGTGGACGTCCCGCTGGATCCTCGTGACGGGGCTCCTCTTCCACGGCTTCGCCGACTACGCCGCGATGACCTCCACCCGCAGGCGCAATACGAACCAGCCTACGCTCGACGCTTTCGTCCAGGAATTGATCGATGCGATCACCGCCGTGATCGCTCGTCGCTGAAACGCATTCAACCAAACCCCAACGTAGGAGTCCGGCATGTCCAAGTACACGGATCTGATCTTCGAGAAGAAGGGTGAAGTCACTCGCATCACGCTCAACCGCCCGAACAAGCACAACGCGCTCACGATCTCGTTGCAGAAGCAACTGCACGAGGCGATTCGCGAGGTAAAGTTCGATCTCGAAACGCGCGTGCTCATCATCACCGGCGCGGGCAACACCTTCTGCGCCGGTGACGACATCCCCGAAATGCCCCGGATGGCCGAGCTCAACGTCACGGCGGAGTCGATCGGCGACGTCGACACGCCGCCGGCATCCACGCCGATGTTCATGTTCATCCGCATGTTCCAGGAGACCGCGGCGATGCTCGAGGACCTCGACTGCGTGACGATCGCGGCCGTAGACGGCGTCTGCATGGGCGGCGGGCTCGAACTCACCCTTTGCTGCGACTTCGTTCTGACGACGTCCAACGCACGCTGGGGCATGCCCGAGATCGACATGGGCATCACGCCGGGCTGGGGCGGCTGCACCCGGATGCAGCGCTACGTCGGCCGTCGCAAGTGCAAAGAGATCAACCTCCTCGCCTATGAGTTCAGCGGCCGTGACGCCGAGGAGTGGGGGCTTGCCAACCGCGTCGTCGAGGCGTCGGAACTCGAGGGCGAGGTGCAGGCGCTCGCCGATCTCATGCTCGCGAAGAGCCGGTACGCCATTCGGCGGACGAAGTTCGTGCTGAACAACGCCGCAGAGGGCCATCTCGCGCAGGCGACCGCCTTCGAGGTTCCGGTGGATCCTGGTGCAGGCCTGGGAGATGATCTGGAAGGCGTCCAGAACTTCGCGAACAAGACGCAGGACTGGAATGACATCCGCTCTCGGTCGAAGGGCTTCTGGCGAGCCTGAGCTGCAGACGTCGGATCGGTCGGATCAAGAGGG
>JAAELY010000500.1 GCA_024226335.1 bacterium | reverse complement strand
TCTTGGCCGCCAGTAGACGCGCCTCACCAAACGCCCGGGCGTGGCGGGAGTCCTTGCACGGGATCCAACCGTCGACCACAAAACGGCAGAGCTGCCCTCCCCGAGCAACGCATTCGACGTGCTCGACCGACACGGGTTCGCTCGCTGCGCAGGTCTGGAGGAGCGCAGTGATCGCGCCCTGGCGAAAGGCGCATTCGCGGGCGTCGCATGGATGGTCGTGGAGGTTGGTCCACTGGATCTCGCTGTGGCCCTGACGATCCACGATGTTCACTGTCGAGTAGCGATCCAGTAGCAGGGCCCAGTCCGAGAACTCGTCTAGCAAGACACTGGGATCCTGCGCGAGAGCAGCGTTCGCCTCGAGCCAGGGTTCAGAAACGGACCAGACGGCTTCGCCCGCCGAATACGCATCCTCGGCTTCTGCGAGCGCGTTCAAGAACTCGCTTCGCGGGACCCACAGGGGGCACTGCGCGATTTCTTCGACACCTTCGCCCGTTGGAGCGCGGAACGCGCGAAGCACGCGTTCGCTCACGGTCGCGGCAGGATTCCCACTCAGAGGTCAGACCTCGATGATCTCCAGGATGTATCGCTTGTTCTCTTTACCGCTTGCAGCGGCCAGAATGGTGCGAATCGCTGAAGCGTGGGCGCCACCCTTTCCGATTACCTTGCCCAGGTCCTCTTTGGCGACGTTGAGCTCAATCACGTGTGCGTGATTGCCTTTGACCTCAGTAATCTCCACCGCTTCCGGTTGATCCACCAGCGCCTTGACGATCAGCTCTACCAACTCTTTCATTCCCAACTCCCAACGCCATCGCCCCTGCGCCCGCTTCACCGATCAACTCAAGACATGGCCAACCTGTGACGCGAATACCGAGTGTGCAAAGGACAAGGTTAATCTTTGCCGCTATGGCACTTTTCAGTCTGGCACCAAGCGCCTCGCAGGTCAACTGCCCTATCGTACACTGGATAGCCCCTCTACCGGAACAACTATCCGACGTTCTTGAAGGTTTTCACAAGATAGTTGAAGGCACGAGTGCCGACTCGGAAATCCAACTGGGGCCAACACTCCCCGGCTGGGGGCTCCAGAAGGCCCGCGTCTTCCAGTGTGCATGGAATCCCGCGGGCATTCCGCCGCTTCCCTGCGTGAATCGCTGACCTACCGGGGTTTGAAGCGGAAGTTGTGTTCGGCCTCGATCCAGCGCGTGGTCATGGTCTGACTGCGCATGACGACCGAGTGCGTCAGGGCTCCTTCAGGCCGAAAGCGCACCCCCTTCAAAAAGTCACCTTCGGTCACTCCCGTACCGGCGAACATGACCGCGCCGGAGGCCAGATCGTCGATCGTGAGCTTGGCGTTCACGTCCGTGACCCCCATGGCTTTGGCGCGCTCGACCTCATTCGCATTGCGCGGCGTGAGCCTCGCCTGGATATCCCCACCCTGACAACGCAATGCGGCAGCGGCGATCACGCCCTCGGGTGCGCCTCCGATACCGATCAGGATGTCGACGTTGTGCGAGCGACTGCAGGTCGCGATCGCAGCCGACACGTCGCCGTCCTTGATCAGCTTGATGCGCGTACCGACGCGACGCACCTCCTCGATCAGTCGCTCGTGGCGCGGCCGATCGAGAATCACGCAGGTCAGGTCTTCTACCGGTACACCCTTCACCTCCGCGAGAGCCTTGAGGTTCTCGGTTGGAGACTTATCGATGTCGATCGCGCCGCGCCCGACGGGCCCTACGGCGATCTTGTCCATATACGTGTCGGGGGCATGCAGGAAGCCGCCTTCATCGGCGGCGGCAATTACCGAGAGCGCATTCGGTCCACCGGTCGCACAAATGGTCGTGCCTTCAAGTGGATCGAGGGCAATTTCC
>JAAELY010000499.1 GCA_024226335.1 bacterium | reverse complement strand
GCTGCGAAGCGCGATGCATCCGCCTGCGCTGCGTCGCGCGACCCTCTGCAGATCTACGGATCTGCGATCGGATCACGCTGCTTGCTCAGGCGGCGACTCCCGCTTCTCGCTCGATTCCTCCCTGTGCAGAGATTCCCTAGCCCGCATTTCTCACCACCGCGCGTAACGAGGCGGTGCGGATTCGCGCTCTCGCGGATCACTTCCGGGGCCGACTCTCGGGCAGGGCCCGATCAGTGTCCGTCGCGTCGCCCCTTGAAAGTCACCTTGTCGTGGTGTTTTCGCAGCTGCTTCTTTACGCGATCAAACGCCTCGACGACCGAGTCGTGCATTTCCTTCGCCTTGCCGGTCGACGCAAGGTCGATATCCTTGCCGCGAACGTGGACCCGGGTCTCGAGTTCGCCTCCTTCTACAGAGATCGCGACTTCGGTCTTGGCCAACTCGGGGAAGTCTTCGTGTAATTCAGACGAAATTCGTTCGCACTCTGCACCGATGCGCTTCGAGTGGGGAACATCGTCGTGGAAGTGGATTCGGAAGCTCATTGCGCCCTCCATTTACTCCATCGACAGTATAGCGTTCAGACTGGCGGAACCGCACGGGAATCGAACCCGCCGAGGACTCGATCCCGAGCCCCCCATTCGATTTGAAGTCGAAGCCCAGCACCAGCTCAGGTCGCGGTTCCGCGTTCATCGTACCACTGCTGGAGGCCTTGCGGCGCGGCGCAGGTGACGCGCCAGAGCCGCAGTGTCGGTATGTGTGTTCAAGCCCGATGTCGATGGCATCAGGTAGGCCGGGCGGCCCGCGAAACCGTTTTCGATCCAGCCCGGCTGCGCCTTGCGCTCAACGGCGGCACGCCAACCGGCCAGGCCGACGAAACACAGGCTCGCCGGTCGCATGAGCCGAACCAGGTCTTCGAGTCGTTTCAGTCCGTGTTCGTATTCTTCCGTTCCGAGTTCACTGGCCGCACGCGTCGTGCGTTTGACCAGGTCGCTGAAGCCGACCCCGCAATTCAGGGCATCGAGGGGATCCCTTTCGCGCTCGACGAGCTTCGCTCGCAAGGCTGCGGGCCAGAAGCGGTTACCGGGACGGCCAAAGGGAATTCCCGTTTTCGCGGCGTACGGTGACGGGTTGAGTCCACAGATCAGCAATTTCAGTTTGGGGCGGACGTAGTCTGGAAGGGTGAAGCTCTTGCGAGCGCGGATCCACAGCCAGAATCCTTCACCCGGAGAATCGATTGTGACCCGCTCGAAACCTGTGCCGATGAGCAGTCGTCGCGTCAGCGTTTCGCTCAGGCCCGTGAACAACCTTTCGCCGTATTGATCCTTGAAATTTGATTCGCGCCAGCCCCGTTTCTGATCGCAAGTCGTGGGCTGAATGTGCTCGAGATTGGTCAGGCTGAATTCGAAAACGGCGCCGGGTGCCAGAGCGCGATGCACTTGCGCCAGCGCACAGGGAAGCTGCGCGAAGGGCAGGTGTTGATAGGTGTTGATCGCCCAGGCTCCGTCGAGCGAGCCATCGCGTAGTGGCAATCGGGCCAGATCGGCTTTCACCGGCTGAATATTCGTCTTTGAAACTCGCTGCAGCATGGCGCTACTCAAGTCGAGGGCGAGTGTCCGGAAACCTCGTCGTGCGAAACGTTCTGCGTACCATCCGGGTCCGCATCCCAGATCACAAACCGTTCCGCCTTTCTTGATCTGCTTCGCGAAGACCGAGAGTCGCCGGAGAGCGATCGGCTTTGGCGAGCGCGCGGCGATCCATTTGGGAGCCCGTTCCTCGTAGCTCTGCGCGGTCTTTCGGTCCAAGAGAACGGCTCAGATGCCCGCGGCGGCGACCAGTTCGAATTCGCGTTCTTCAATCAGACTGGTGCCGACTCGTATCTCGATATTCCAGCTTCCCAATGGGGCATTCCGGGTGTCGAGTTTCGACGACACGCGGCCGGCTGGACTCATGCGCAAGTTCTCTTCTCGCGCGATCTCTCCGGCGGGATTCCTCCAGCGAACGATGAGCGCCGGGTTCTGGCCCATGAAACTCCTTCGGATATCACCCCACCAGACGAGTTTGTTGCCGCGGATCACACGCGTCGTCTTCTTCACATCGGAGACTCCGCCAAGCGTGCTCGACGCGAGAACAGGGAAGGAGATCCGTTTGATTTCGAACTCCGCGCGTCTGCGCGCCGCCGACCCGGGGCGGAAACTGTCGGCTGCGAGTTCCAGGAAGAACACCGCACGAGAGCGATTCCCGAGTCGCTGATGCAGGACGCCAAGTCGCTCCTGCACGAGGGGCACATTCGGGTCGATCCGGAATGCGCGCTCCAGCGCAGTGCGTGCCTCTTCCAGGCGGTTGAGCGCTTCGAGCACCTGGCCCTGTTCGATTGCAACTCGCGGGTCCTCTGGACTGAGCGAGCTGGCCTGTTCGAGCAGCTTCGCCGCGCTCTCGAAATCTTCTGCTTCGCGTGCCTGGTGAGCTTCTCTAAGGAGCGGATCGGTCAGGCTGCGGTCGAATTTCGCGCGTGCCTGTAGACCGCTACCCCCCGCAACGATCGTGGAGATCTTCGCGAGTCGGCTCTGGATGGCAGGCAACCGCTCGTCGCGTCTCTGCAGGTTCCGCGGCGCTCCGATGCGATCGATCTCGACACGTGCCGCGGCGATGCGCTCTTTGACATCGGGATGGGAATACAGATACGCGGGAATTTCCTCGTCGCGACTGGGGTAGGTCGCCAGGATTCGCTGAAAGAAGCGACTCATGCCATCCGGGTGGTAGCCGGTCGCCACCATATAGCCGATGCCTTCGCGATCGGCCTCGGCCTCGTGCTTGCGAGTGTTCTTGAGCTGGAGCGAGACGTTGATGCCCTGGCCGATGGCGAGCAAGCTGGGATCGCCCCCGGCGAGCGCAACGGCTGCAACACTCGCAAGAGTGATGAGTGTTGCGAGTCCCTGTCCTTCGGATCGTCGGGCGACGTGGCGTTCGCGCACGTGGGCGATTTCATGAGCGAGAACGCCCGCCAGTTCGCTGATATCACCGGCCTGCGCGATGACCTCGGAGTTGATGTACACATAGCCGCCGCCGATCGTGAAGGCGTTGAGCGTGTCGTCGTCGATTACCGAATACCGGTAGACGAATGGCTGGGGGTCTGTGACGGAAACGAGTTCTTCCGCGAGTTCGTAGACAAAATCCAGTACGATCGGGTCGCTGATGAATCGGGCCTGCGAGCGAATCTTCGTATGGATTTCGGCGGTGAGCTCGATTTCCTTCTCGAGGCTCATATCGCCGCCCGTCGGCGGGTTTTCCCGAACGGCGGCCATATTGCAGGCGCTCAGCGCGGCCCATATCGCGATGAGAACGACTCCGCGGCGTCCGCTCATTACTCCGGCGTCCAGCGCAACCGAGGTTTGCGAGCTGCAAGCACTTCGTCGAGTCGGCGAACCACGGGACGTTGCGGTGCGTTGGTGACCTTCTCTGGAGACGTTTCCGCCTCGCGGGCAATCGCCCGCATGGCCGAGACGAAGCCGTCGAGTGTCTCCAGTGATTCGGTCTCGGTCGGTTCGATCATCAAGGCGCCCGATACGACCAGCGGGAAATAGATCGTGGGTGGATGAAAACCGTAGTCCATCAGACGCTTGGCAATATCGGCGGTCGTTACGCCGTGATCGTGCTGGCGCTTGTCGGTCAGTACGCACTCGTGCATGACCCGCTGATCGTGCGGCACATCGTAGTCCTGCCGAAGCTCGCTCAGCAGGTAGTTTGCGTTCAGTACCGCGCGCTCGGTCAGTTCTTCCAGGCCCTCTGCGCCCAGTGTTCGGATATAGGCGAGGGCACGGATCCAGATACCCGCGTTGCCGAGGAATCCGTGGATGCGACCGATCGTGTGCGGGAGGTCGCGGTCGAGTACGTATCGATCCCCCTCTCCCTCTCCCTCGCCCTCACGTCGCACGACGGGGACGGGAAGATAGGGTGCGAGGATGTCACGCACCGCAACTGGCCCGGAGCCCGGACCTCCGCCGCCGTGCGGCGTGGAGAAGGTCTTGTGCAGATTGAAGTGCATCACGTCGACGCCCATATGGCCCGGCTTGGCCGCACCCATCAACGCGTTCATGTTTGCGCCGTCCATGTATACGAGTCCACCCGCCGCGTGAACCATTTCCGAGAGTCTCTCGACGTGCGGTTCGAACAATCCCAGGGTATTGGGGTTGGTCAGCATCAGAGCCGAAAGGCGTTCGTCGAGTAGGGGTTCGAGCATCTCGGGGTGGAGCACCCCGTCCTCGTCGCACTCGACTTCGACGACCTCCATGCCGTTTAGCGCCGCGCTCGCGGGATTTGTGCCATGAGCTGTGTCGGGGATCAGGACCCGTGTGCGCTGGGGTTCGGAGTTCGCCCGGTGGTAGGCCTGCACCATGCGCATGCCCAGGAACTCTCCCTGGGCACCCGCCGCGGGCTGGAGTGTCACGTGATCGAGGCCCGCGATTTCGGCGAGGGCATTTTCGAGTTCGTGCGCCAGAGCCAGGAAGCCCTGAACATCGGCGTCCGGTGCCATCGGGTGCACATCGCAGATGCCCGGCAGGTCGGCCATCGCTTCGTTTACTTTGGGGTTGTACTTCATCGTGCAGGAACCGAGCGGAAAGAAGCCGGTATCGATGCCGTAGTTCCACTGCGAGATGCGCGTGAAGTGTCGAACTACGTCGAACTCGGACAGTTCGGGGAAGTTCGGGATTTCCTCACGTACCAGATCTGCACCCAGCGCCTCGATCGGATCGATGGCGGGTACGCCAGCATCATCCAGGGAAACACCCTTGCGCCCCGGGCGCGAGCGCTCGAAGAGCAGGGGCTCTTCGAAAACCAGACCACTGCGTCCGGGAGTGCTCATGCCGCCAGCTCTCGAACCAGGCGATCGATTTCTTCGCGCGAGTTCATTTCTGTTACGCATACCAGTAGATGATCGGCTGCGCCCGTTTCGAAATCCCCGAGTGGCGTGCCCGGTTGGATCGCCTGTTCCCGACAACGCTCCAGCTTCTGTTCGAGTCCGGGAACCTCGACGACGAACTCGTTGAAAGTGGGTGCGGAGTGAATGAGGTGAAGACCCGCGGCTTCGAATCGGCTGCGCGCGTAGCTGGACAGCGAGAGATTCATTTCCGCCATCCGGCGCAGTCCCCGCTTGCCGAGCAATGCCAGGAAGATGGTCGCGCGCAGCATCATCAGGCCCTGGTTCGTGCAGATGTTGCTGGTCGCCTTCTCGCGCCGGATGTGCTGTTCGCGTGTGGTCAAGGTCAGGACGAAGGCGCGATGCCCTTCGGCATCGACGGTCTGGCCGATCAATCGTCCCGGGAGTTGTCTCACCAGCTTCTTCACGCTCGCCATATAGCCGACGTACGGTCCGCCAAAGGAGAGCGGGACGCCAAAGCTCTGGGCTTCGCCGCAGGCGATATCCACGCCGAGTTCGCCGGGCGATTTCAGTAGCGCGAGCGAGAGCGCTTCCGAAGTACCCAACACCATGAGCGCGCCGCTGTCGTGGGCGGCCAGCGAGAACGCAGCCACATCTTCGATGCAACCGCGAAAATTCGGCGACTGAAGGATCACGGCAGCTACCTGCTCATCCGGCGCGCAGGCCTGCGTCCGACCGTCATCGCCCAGCGGCAGGATTTCGATTTCTGTGCCGATGCCTTCCACGTAAGTACGCAGCACCTGGAGCCAGTGCGGGTGGAGGCCGGCGCTGACACAGATCTTTCGGCGCCGCGTGGCGCGCATTGCCATCAGGGCGGCCTCGCCGATCGAGCTGGCGCCGTCGTAGAGCGACGCGTTGGCTACATCGAGGCCCGTCAGCTGACAGATCATGGACTGGAACTCGAAGATCGCCTGTAGAGTGCCCTGGCTGATCTCAGCCTGATAGGGCGTGTAGGCCGTCGTGAATTCGCCACGTCCCGCCAGGGCGCCAACCGCCGCCGGAATGAAGTGATGATACGCACCTGCGCCCAGGAAACTCGTCTCGTTGTTCACGGTGCGGTTTTGCGCGGCTGCGCCGCGCATGTGCCGGAGCAGGGCTCGTTCGTCCAGGGCCGGGGCCAGCTTCAGCTCTGCGCGACTGCGCAAGGAGCCGGGAATATTCGCGAATAGCTCCGCGGTGCTGGACACGCCGATTCGCGCAAGCATCTCGCGAATCTCATCCTCTGTGTGAGGGGTGTAGCTCAACTACTTTCCAGCGCGCGCCTTTACGTGAGCGGCGTACTGCTCCGAACTCATCAGGTTCTCGAGGCTCGCGGGGTCCTTGGGGGTCATCGTGAGAATCCAGCCGCGTCCGTACGGATCCTCGTTGATCCACTCCGGGTGATCATCGAGATCGATATTGCCCTCTGCAACCGTGCCCGAGATCGGGGCGAATAAATCGCTGACCGCCTTGACCGATTCGACGACCGCAAATGCTTCGCCCTCCTCGACCTCACGGCCGAAGTCGGGCAGTTCGACAAAGACGATGTCCGAGAGTTCGGATTGGGCGTAATCGGTGATGCCGATCTTGATCGTGTCGCCGTCGACGCGGACCCACTCGTCGGCTTCGGTGTACTTGCAGTCATCGGGGAATTGATACTCGGTCTCTGCCATCAACTCTTCCTGTTGAAAAAGGGGGTTTTGACTACCTCGCACGGTATCGCGCGATCTCGAATTTCTACCCGGAGCTTGGCTCCGAGACGGGCGGCTCCAGTCGGAACGTAGCCCATTGCGATGGATCGCTCGACGCTGGGGCCGTGGGTTCCCGACGTGACGATACCCCTTCCGGCGTCGGTCAGGATCGGGTATCCGCTGCGCGCGACGCGGCGCCCCTCGAGTACCAGCCCCACCAGGCGCTCTTCCCCATCGTCGCGGTCCCGCGCCAGCGCAGCTTCACCCACGAAACCCTTGCCGAAGGCGACGGAGCGCTCCAGGCCCGCGGCGATCGGAGTGCGGGTGCGATCGAGCTCGTGGCCGTACAGCGCATAACCCATCTCGGTGCGCAGGGTGTCGCGCGCGCCGAGTCCCGCGGGAACCAGGCGGGTACCGCCCACTTCCCTCAGGCGTTTCCACAGCTGGGTCGCGCCATCGGCCGGTGCGTAGATCTCGTAGCCGTCTTCGCCGGTATAGCCGGTGCGAGACAGCCAGACCGGCACACCCTCGAGTTCTGCTTCTGCGAAGCGCCAGCGTCGCGGCGGCTTCAGATCCGGGCCGGCCAGTTCGTGCGTGATTTCGAGCGCGGCGGGGCCCTGGATCGCGAGCAAGGCGGTGCTCTCGCTCTCGTCGATGATCTCGACTTCGAGCGAGCCGCGCCCGTGAACCTCGTGGATCCAGGCCAGGTCTGCGGCGATGTTCGAAGCATTGAGGCAGAACAAGACCTCGTTTTCGCCCACCCGATACAACAACACGTCGTCTACCGCACCGCCGTCATCGAGGCACAGGATCCCGTAGCGCGCGCGTCCCGGAGCGGTACCGGCCACATCATTGCTGAAGATCTGTTGGGCCAGGGCGATCGCATCAGGTCCTCGGAAGCGGACCTCGCCCATATGCGATACGTCGAACAACCCCGCACAACTGCGCACCGCGCGGTGCTCGTCGATGATCGAGGAATAGACCACCGGCATTTCGAAACCGGCAAACGGTGAAAGCTTGGCGCCTTCTTCGACGTGGGTGGAGTAGAGAGGAGTGCGGGCGAGGGGAGTGCTCACCTCAGGTGGCCACCTGGGGGTTCAGCCGCTCGAACGCCCGCAGGGTATTCAGCAACACCATCGCGATCGTCAGCGGTCCGACGCCACCGGGGACCGGTGTCAGCAGGCCCGCGCGACCGTTTACGTCGTCGAAGTCGACGTCGCCTTTGAGCTTGCCCTCGACCTTCGTGGTTCCGACGTCAATCACGGCGGCACCCGGCTTGATCCAATCGCCCTTGATCATCTCGGGCACGCCGACGGCGGCGATGACGATGTCGGCCTGCCGTACCACCTCGGGCAGGTTCTTCGTGCGCGAGTGGCAGACGGTCACGGTGGCGTTGCGATGCAAGAGCATCAACGCCACCGGCTTGCCCACGATCTCACTGCGACCGATCACGACCGCATGCGCGCCTTCGATCGCGATTTCGTGGTGCTCCAGGATGCGAATGCACCCTTCGGGAGTCCCCGGCGCGAACCCCGGTCGATTCGCGAGCAGATTTCCGGCGTTTTCCGGATGCAATCCGTCGATGTCTTTTTCCGGCAGGATCGCCGCCGCCACCCGCGCTTCGGAGATCTGCTCGGGGACCGGGAGCTGAACCAGAATGCCGTGCACCTTGGGGTCCTCGTTCAGTCGCTGGACCTGTTCGAGCAGTTCGGCTTCGCTGGTTTCTTCGGGCAGCTTGATCTCGAAAGAGTTCATGCCCAGCTTGCGCGCCATCCGGCCCTTGTTCCGCACATAGATCTGAGAGGCGGGATCGTCCCCCACCAGAACCACGGCGATGCCAGGAGGGCCCCCGGAAAGTTTCAGAACGCGCTCTGAAATTTCGGCGCGGATGTTCTCCGCAATCGCTCTACCGTCGACAATCTCGGTCACAAGTTCGCCCCCCGGACTCGTGCACCCGGGGCGAGTGCCCCGGTCTGCTGGCTGATTCTAATCGGAAGAAGAGGAAGATGAACCCGAGGATGAACTGCCAGACGAAGACTTCGAGCTGCCAGACGAAGACTTCGAGCTGCCAGACGAAGACTTCGAGCTGTCAGACGAAGACTTCGAGCTGCTGGATGAAGAACTGCTTGAAGGTTTTTCCGAACCGCCCGACTTGCTCCCACCACCCCCGGAGCTATAGCCGTCAGAATACCAGCCTCCGCCCTTCAAGATGAAGTTGGTCGCGGAGATCAGACGGGTCGCCTTGGCCTTGCACTGCGTGCATCGCTGAAGCGGTTCTTCTGTGATGCGCTGCACCACCTCGAAGTGGTGCCCTTTGGTGCATTCGTACTCGTAGGTCGGCATGTGCCCGATTCCCTTGCGAAATTCGCCAGCGAAGGCCGCAATCTAGGCCCTGACTCGGGTCCAGTCAAACGCTCGATGTCTCGCGCAGGGCTTGAACCCTGGATGCGAGAACCTGCGGGTCGCCCTGCGCTCGCAGGCGCTTTCGGCGACTCTTGCCCCCCGAAATCAGGCTGATTTGCCGGTTTTTCAGCTCGAGAGCGGCCGCGACGGCCCGGCAGACGGCCCGATTGGCCTCACCGTCACTGGGCGCGGCGCGCACGGCGACCCGCAGGGCCCCATCGTGTTCACCCCCGACGAGTTCGCGACTCGCGCGCGGATGGACGTGGACCCAGAAATCGAAGCCAGCGTCCGGGCCGGGCACGGCTCAGGTGGCGCGCGTGTCGGCCTTGTTCGAGTAGCTCGGGTCCACCGACGACATCTTGCGATCGTGGCGAGCTTCGTCGAATGCGTCAACCATCTTCAGATAGCTCTCGAGCACATTGCGAAGATCGCCGTCCAGCCGCTCCCGCAGGTGGTGTAACTCGGCGATGTTGTGCGTCAGATCCGAACACTGCTGTCGGGCTTCGGCCACCATTTTCTCGCAGCGCAATTCCGCGTCGACGATGATCTGCTCCGAATCTTTGGATGCGGCCCGCTGCATCTGCTCGACCACGCCCTGGGCCGTAGTCAGTGTTTCCTGGATCGTTCGCTCGCGTCCCAGGTGAGTATCGAGTTCGCGTCCCAGGCGTTCGGCCTCGCGGCGGAGTTGGGCATTCTCGCGCACGACCTCTTCGAAGTCCGCCACGACCATGGCGAGCAGGGCGTGAACTTCGTCCTTGTCAAAGCCGCGGAAACGCACATTGAACTTGTGCTGGCTGATTTCGATTGGGGTCAGACGCATAACTTTCACAGGCAGAATCGGAGGAAAGGGCTGCGTGCTTGAGCCGTTTTACGAATCACCGCCCAGTTGACCCGAACGGACCGTTGCCGCGCGCACCGCTGCGAAGATCGCCTCCCTCAGTCCGCCTTCTTCAAGAGAAGCCAGGCCCGCGATCGTCGTACCGCCGGGCGAGCTGACGCGCTCTCGCAGTAGCGCCGGATTCTCTCCGGTCTCTCGCACCATGGCGGCGGCCCCGAGCACGGTCTGCGTGGAAAGCTCGCGAGCCGTAGCCGCGGGTAGGCCTTCGCGCACCCCGGCGTCGATGAGCGCTTCGATGAACAGATACGCATAGGCGGGGCCGGAACCGGACAGGCCCGTTACCGCGTCCATCAAGGCTTCGGGAACTCGCACGACGCGGCCGACCGCACTCAAGACGGCTTCCGCGGACTTCAGGTCCTGTGCGGAGACACCGGTATCGGAAGCGATGGCGGTGATGCCCTCTCCGATCAAGGCGGGAGTGTTGGGCATGGCCCGCACGATGCGTGCACCGGCGCCCAGATGAGCCTGTAGGCTTGCGGAGGTCTTGCCCGCGATGATCGAGACGAACAGAGGTCCGTCATCACGCGGCAAGTCTGTGCTGGCGGACTCGAGATGAGCGGGCTTCACCGCCAGGACCACCACTTCCGCGCGCTCGGCGACATCGGCGTTGCTGTCGCTGGTGGGCACGCCGAGTTCGCGCTCGATGTGTTCGCGACGCCCCGCATCGAGATCCGAAGCCACGAGTCGTTCGGGTGCCAGGCCCGCGCGCAATAGACCGCGCAAGATGGCTTCCGCCATGTTTCCCGCGCCGATGGTGCCGACGCTCTTCGGTAGGCTATCGGGAAGACCCGTCATCATTGCTCTCCGCTCATTTCGAATCTCTCGGGCCAAACAAGGCCGTTCCCAGCCGAACCCATGTGGCGCCTTCCGCGATGGCGACCTCGAAGTCGGACGACATGCCCATCGACAGCTCGCGCAATTGTTCAGCCGCTGCGCGACCCGCGTTGATTGCATCGCGTAACTCTCGCAGACGCGCAAAAGGGAGTCGCACCTCTTCGGGGTCTTCGCATACCCGCGGGATCGCCATGAGCCCTTCCAGTCTGAGTTCCGGGTGTTCGCCGACGCGTCGCACCAGGTCGGGCAGGGCGCCGGGATCGGCTCCGCCCTTCTGGGGCTCGCGGTCGATGTTCAGTTGCAGAAGAATCCGTGGCCTGCGCGAGAGAGCGCGTGCCGCCTTCGCCAGTTCGTCCACCAGTTCCGGCCGATCGACTGTGTGAATCACGTCGAAAAGCTCGACGGCCTTGCGCGCCTTGTTGCGTTGCAGTTGACCGATCAGATGCCATTCGAGATTGCGTTCGCAGTTCGCCGCGACTTCGGGGATCTTGCGGCTGGCTTCCTGGATGCGGTTCTCGCCGAAGGCTTCGAGTCCGGCGCTGGCCATTTCGAGTACGCGCTCCGCGGCGAAAGTCTTGGATACCGCCAGCAATCGCACTTTCGAGGGATCTCGTCCCGCACTTCGCGCGGCCGCGTCGACTCGTGCGCGGATGGCGCCGATGCGCTCAGCCGGATTCACATTCGCCTCACACCGAAGGCGTCGAGTCGGGGAGTGACTGCCTCCAGCGGCAATCCGATGACGTTGGTTCGCGAGCCGTCGATCCCCGCGACGAAGCGTCCTCCCTCGCCCTGCACCGCATAGGCTCCGGCCTTGTCCAGCGGTTCCCCGCCGTGCGCATAGGCCTTTGCTTCCTCCGGTGTCACCGGGTGCATGTGCACGAGGCTCTCGATCACGGCGACCTCGAAACGCTCCGTGCCGGTCAGAATGAGCGCAAAACCCGTGAGCACGCGATGGGTTCGGCCGGCCAGGCTCAAGAGCATGCGCGCTGCCTCTGCCTCGTCCACCGGCTTCCCCAGGACCTGCCGGTCGATCACGACGAGCGTGTCCGCCGAAAGAACACACAGACCCGATTCCATGCGATCGGCGACCGCGCGTCCCTTCTCGCTGGCCAGACGCTGCGCCTGTTCCTCCGGACTCTCGCCCGGTAGTTCGAACTCGTCGATGCCGGGTTTCTCGAGTTGGAAGCGGAAGCCGGCCTGTGTGAGCAGTTCGCGGCGACGCGGTGAAGTGCTGGCGAGGACCAGCGGGTAATTGGACACGTGGCCTCCCGTCTACGCGCCGTGGGCAGAGCCGGGTTCGATGCGATGGGCCGCCGTCTGCGCGGCGCGCGCGAGCGATGCATCATCGGAACGGGTGAGGTCCGAGACCAGGGCTTCGACCTCGCCGAGTGCTTCGGGGTGGTGTCCGACGAGGTCGGGCAATACGACAGTCGCGATTCGCGCCATGCGCAAATCAGCGGGGTCGCGCGCGATCTCGAGCACGCGATCGAGTACCGAGCGATCGGGTTCGATCAGTTTTGCAAAGCAGGTGAGGGCTGCGCGTCGCACTTCCGCATCGCCATCGCTCAGTGCGCCCATGAGTGCTTCCGCGGTCTCGGTGCGCTCGGGCGCGAGTTCGCGCACAGCGTAGAGCGACATTCGTCGTCGTACCGCTGATTCGGCGTGGCGGCATTCGTGCAAGAGCACGGGCAGTACTTCGCCCTGCATGCGTCCCAGGGTGGCGAGCATATGGGTGGCCTGCCAGCGGATGTCTCCCTCTTCGAGATCGAGTGCATCGAGCAGGGCCGGAAGCAGGCGCATACCGGGTCGCTCGAACGGGAAGAGCACGAAGGCGGTCGCAAAGCGAGCGAGTCGACTGCCGTCGCGCAGTAGATCGCGCAGGACCCACTGGAACTCGGGATCCTTCTGCAATCGTTGGGTCGCCTCATCGCACGCCCGGCGTTGCTCGCTGCGCTGCTTCGAACCGAGTCGCTCGAGGAGATCGGAGAGCGCTGCTTCGGACTCGCTCATCTCCCGCAGGTCCAGTGCTCCTGGCCGGCGGCGTCGATCTGGCGCTGGGCCCGGTCTTCGTGTTCGAGCTTGATCAGGTGGGAAAGCACCGAGGCGCCTGCCGCCGTGTGCAGGTAGCGCGGCGTGTCGACGTACACGCGCTCGACGATCTTCTCGACCGTTTGCGCGCCGGCATTCATGGCTTCGATGATCTGCCGCTCGCGTTCGTTGCGGTGTGCGATGTACTCGCGGATCTTCTCGATCGGCTCGGCGATCAGGGGGCCGTGGCCCGGATAGATGCGTTCGATATCCAACTCGAGCAGTGAAGACAGTGTCTCCATGTATTGCGCCAGATCGCCGCCGGACTCCGGTGTGGGGATGACGGTTGTGCCCGCACCCAGGATTACGTCACCGGTGAACAGCGCGCGCTCCTCTTCCAGATAGAAGCAGAGATGATCGCGGGCGTGTCCCGGGGTGTGGATCGCCCGCAGGGTTACGCCCTCGCATTCGAAGACCTCGCCATCGTAGGTCGCGGTGAGTTCGACGTCGAAGTCATCATCGCGAACCGGCCAGGGCATCTTGAAGACCCGGCGCGGTCCAAAGTGTTTGATGATCGACGCTGCGCCGCCAATGTGATCGGGATGGACGTGGGTGAGCAGGATATCGCCCAGAACATCGCTCTTGAAGTGTTCGCGTAGCGCACCCGCGAGCAGGGGAATATAGTCCGCCTCTCCGGAGCCCGTGTCGAGAAGCAGGGGGCGCTCGCCGGTACCCAGCAGGTAGGTGTTGGTTCCGGGGCCGGGAAAAACTCCCGGGTTCAACCCGCGGACGACCAAAACGCGTTCTGACCAGCGCTCGATGTCGCTGAGTTTCATGCCCTGCATGGAGTCCATGATCGAGAGCTTATCCCAATGGGACCCGTTCGGTACAGGAACGGCCCGCGGACCCCTCAGGCGCGCTTTTCGAAGCTCGATACCGAGAACTTCACATCCAGGAGTGGAGAAGGACTCTTGTCATTTGCGCGCGAGCGGATGCCCAGCGAACGGATGATCATGTGCGACTCGGAGGTTTCGATCTTGTGCAGGAATCGGGTGGTCTGATCGAGAGTCACGCCCCGGAGACGCACGTCCACGCCGGTCTCTGGGTATTTCTGGTTGCGACCTGGTTGGCGCGGCTTGATCGACTCGAGCTGGTCCTTGGAGATCTGCACCGTGGTCGCCAGGCGCTCGAGAAGCGCCAGCAGGTTCGTTTTCTCACCCGGCCGGATGCGGGCTTCGACCGCCCGGAGGCCCCCCTGGACGGCTCGAATATCTGTGGCCAGACGAGTGGCGCGAATGCGATCATCTTCGAGTTGGGAGGCTTCCTGTTCGGCACGGAGTGCGCTCGCGTCGATTTGCCCGATGACTGTGGTCTGCACGAGAACCAGTGCTATCACACAGCCGCCGAGCACCACGAGCCAGCGCTCCCGCGCACTGCGCTCCTGCCAGTAGGCACGGATCTGATCGAGGAGGGCGTTCACGAGTCATCCTCCAGGCGGATGTTGAGGACGAAGGTCTTTCCGCCCCGGCGCGTGTCCGTCTTCACATCGGTGATCAGGACCTGCTTGAACGCCGGGAACTTGGCGAGTTCTGCCTTGAACTGATCGGCGGATACGAAGTCGTTGCTGCGGCCGCGCGCCACGATATTGCGTCGTTCGATGCGCAGGTCGTCGATTGAGATGTCGAGCTCTTCCGGTGTGCGATTGGAGATCTCTCGCAGCACGTCGAGTACGGACAGTCCCAGGTTCATCACGCCCAGGTGATTTGCCAGCTCGTTCATGTCGCGGGCCTTCGTTTCCATGACCGGGAGCGGATCATCCACAGGCGGCGCATCTGGGAAGGTCTGTTGGTAGATCGAAGCGACGTCTGCGCGCAGCTGTTCGACCCTCTGACCGTTCGCCATTTTGCGTGCAATGGCACTGCCCGTCCACAACGCCAGGAAGAGCGCGAACAGAGCGACACAGAGTTGAAGTTGGCCGCGCATGCCCGAAATATCGGGCGTGTAAGCCAGTTCGTCCTGCCGGAAGTCGACCTGGGTTACGCGCTCGGTGTTCGAACCCCGCAAGGCGAGGGCGGCCGCTTGTGCGTACAGCGCGGGACCGGCTTCCGAGAGCGGGGCATCCGAGCGATTTGCGTCTTCGGCGGTCAGTACGCGGCATCTGATGCTCGCGTGTTCTTCGAAGTACGAGGCGAGGCCCTTGGCTCGACTTGTGCCTCCGACCAGCAGCATCTCGGTCGGCGCGATCGCATCGAGTGGATCACCGATCACGGCTTGAATCGAACGCTGGGTTTCGCTGATCAACTGCTCGAGCAGGAAGCGCACTCGTTGCGACACGGGTTTGTTCCCACCGGTCTCGAATAGGCCGTGTGTGTGCTTATAGGACTCCGCCTGCTCGAACGACAGGTGGTGATCGGCCGCGATGGCTTCGGTCAGCTGCTCTCCCGCGAGTCCGATGCGTCGCAAGATGACCGGCTTGCCGTCGACCAGCAGAACTACATTCGTCTTGCAGTGACCGATGTCGAGGATGATTCGGCTCACGTCCGCGAGGCCGAGGTAGCCGCTCAGGTTCGCGAGCGCTGCGCCACCCGCTTCGATGATCTGAGGCTCGAATTCCATGCGCTGCATCGAGTCGAGCAGCATGCGCACCTCTGTGTGGGGTGCGACGAGTACGAGCGCGTCGGTCTGCTCGGGGCGCGAGAGTACCTGTTCGCTGGCGATGATCATCTCGTCGAGCGGAACCGGCAGGTCTTCTGCGATTTCGAACTCGATCGCCTGGTTGACGCGCTTTGCTCCGCTGAAGGGGAAGCGTAGATGGCGCTGGGTGATCCGGTCTGCTGGCAGCGCAGTGACCACGTATTCCAAGGGGAATCCGCGCTGCTGGGCCCAGAGCTGGATCGTCGCTTCGATTTCTTCGGAAGCGGCGCCCCGGGGAAGCAATAGTTCGTCGAAGCCCTCGAAAGACGCGTCGCGCAGGCCGGAGCGCAGGAGCGCGATCTTGACCGAATGGCTTCCGATATCGAGTCCGAGAATGCTGCGATCGAACATCAACAGCCCAGCCTGTAGTAAAGCGTCTGGTTTTCGGCCGGACGGCTGCGGTCGACTACGCTCGCGAGGCAGGATCGGGTTTCTCCGTACCGGGCTTCTACCTCGATCCGGAACACATCGCTTTTAAATTGGATCTGCGGGAAGAAGATCTCGCCCTGTCTCACCACGCCCAGAACCTCCGAAACGCCTATGCAACGCTCATCGGCCTGGGACGGGCAGAACACGCGACCTTCCTCGCGGGCGCGCATAACTTCCAGGATGTCGCGTTCTTTGATGAATTCGGAGTCCAAGGCGGTTCCGTGATAAAGCAGCCCGAGAACGTGAGCGGGCGCGGTGTTCAGGTTGATGCCACCCGTTCCGGGCGGAGGGAACATCGGATAGGTCGTAAAGTAGGACTTCATGGCTTCCAGCAGCAAGGGCCCCATGCCCGGGATTGGAGCCAGTTCGTCCAGGGAAAAGAGAGGCCGATCCGCTGGCGGGACCTCGGCCTTCTCGATCGCGACCCAGAACTCCTCTTCTGGCGTTCCCAGACGCGTCTGGTCGTTTTTGTCGATCCAGTCGAGAATCCCATCGGTCAGGTTGTTGACCTTCTCGTCTGTATAGGACGATTCCTCGAGCAATGCGGGAGTGGAATCGATGATCTGGCGCAAGGCGGCTTTCAGAAAGCTCCGGCTCTGTTCGCCTATGGGTTCGCCTTTCACGTCGATCATCGCGTTGATATTGATCTTGGAGCCAATGTCGAGCACGCGGATGTCGAGGCCCCCGCCTCCTTCGACCACGATCGGCTGCTCTCCGAGTAGCGCCCATCCGTCCTGGCCCGATTCCACGACCTGCGCCAATGCGTCGTTGACGCTCAGGTCGTCGTGTAGCGCGCGCATTGCGATCGGCATGGCCGACTTCGCCAGCAGATCTGCGCGGGTGCGTTCGATTCGATACCGCGTGCCCATGATCTCGAGAGTCGAGGTGGCGGCCATTGCGTAGACCGTACTGATCGTGACCACGATCAACACGATCACCAGCAGCAAGACCACGCCCTCTTCATCTCGTGCGCGCATTACGGGCACTCCCCTCTGGAGTCGAAGCCTTGATCTTCGTAGGCGGTCTTGACTTCACCCAGCAGGAAGCTGGGCTCTTCGCTGTTCCAGCACACGTCGGTGATGTTCTGGATCGCCTTTTCGATCGATTTCATCATCTCGCTATCAAACTCGATTGCGTTCCTGGCCTTGGCCAGACATTCCTGGACACTGGTTCCGGTTTCGCAGGCCTGTAGCAGCTGGTTGGGGTCGTCTGGCGCGAGCGGGAAGGGGCGCACGGGCAGACGGATCTGGCGCATGTGCGGGTTGCCTTCGGTCAGCTCGCCGTATTCGTTTTTGTTCCACAGTTTGACCGTGATTTCGACTGCGTTGGGCAACTGGTCGAAATCCGAGATGCCCGTGCTGTCCCAGCGATCCATCCACTCGCGGTTTGCGGACTGGAAACGCATCTTGAAGCCCGCCAGACGCTCCGCCACGACCTGGCCGTCCTGCAGGCTGATGTCTTTGTACATCTGATCCGGAAGTGGGTCTTCCTTGCGCACCAGCTCGTAGATGTCGGATTCCTGACTCTGCAGACCGTAGGTGACCATCAACAGTCCACCCCGTCGCTGAGTGCCGGGCATGCGCGTGGGCGTCTGTGTGATGAAGCGGACCGCGTCACTGCCTTCATCGTGCATCGAGTCCTGCGAAACGAACAGGAACGGGTGTAGTAGTGGATCCGCTCCTGTCTCGCGTTCCACGATGATGGCACCGACGAACTCGCGCTCGAGTCGATCGAGCAGGACTCCAGCGGCGCGGTCCCGATCCATTCCTCCCGCGAGCCGCTGCTGGGCATCCTTGATGGCGATATAGGCCTGGAAGGCAAAGGTCAGCACCATGGACATGATCGCGAGCGAGAGCAGGATCTCGATCAGCGTGAAGCCGTCTGCGTCGCGCCGGTTCATTGGCGTGGATCCGGAGGTGTGGCCTGGGCAGGCTGGGGACGCGGAGATCCCGCTGGCCCGGTCGGCGTGGCAGCTAGCGGGGGCGGCGGAGTCAAGATCGATGTAAATGGAATCGCCTGTTCGACTTCATCGTCTTCGCGAAATACCCTCGATTGCACCACGAAAAGTGGCGTTCTCGCGGGGTCGTGCTGTCCGGTGGGTGTGAACACCGAAGATGGAGCGATCTCACCTTTGAAACTCGGCGGCAGTGGAATGCTGAAGGGCTCGATCGAAACCTGGTACTGGTAGGCCTCGTCGGGCTCTTCGAAGAATCCGGCGTCGACGCCGGGAGTGACTGCTTCACCGCTCAGTATCCGGTCCTGTGTCTCGCGCAGTTTCATTTCGGCGAGACGAGCGACTTCGATCTCGCGCCGCGAGTCTCCGACGCGTTCCAGGTTCTGGGTCACGAAGCGCAAGAGGAACCCGTAGACGAGTCCCACCACGAGCACGGCCATCAACACCTCGAGCAGAGTGAAGCCGTCGGCGTGTCTCGGGATCGAACGCATCACTCCTCGCCTTCCTCGACGTGTACCTCGCCGGTGAAAGCGACCAGGCGCACCTGCAGGGAGTAGCCGCCGTCGTCGACCAGCCAGATCTGTGCGGGTTCGGCACCGCCGTCCGGAGAGAAGCCGATCGAGATCTCGTCGCTGGTGAACGATTCGTTGCCGATCACGATTTCGTCAAAGGCCACTTCGCCGTCGTCAAGCCAACGCCAGTCGCCCTGGCTCGCCTCGATCGGCGAGAACGCCTGGCTGGCAAGGTCGATGCTCAGGTCGAGGTCCTCGAAGTGTGCGGGTAGTTCGTCGACATCTCTATCTGACCTCTCGCGTTGTTCCTCGATACGAAAGGCCTGTTTCTGCATGTCGATGACGAAGCGATGCGGTCGGCCGGTCGTGATCGCTCGCTGTCCGACGTACTCGAGTTCGGCCGCCAGGCGGCGTCCCGAGTTGCTCAGGTGGACGCCAAAGCCCCCGCCGAGTCTCGTGGCAAGCGCACCCATGAGCAGGGCCATCAAGACCACGGCGACCATGACCTCCAGCAGCGTGAAGCCGGAGTTGCTGCGCGTCGTGCTCACGGGTTACAGGTTGGCCGGGTCGTCCCAGTTGCCGATGTCTGCGTTAGTGCCTTCGCCGCCCTGCTGGCCGTCGGTTCCGAAGGAATACAGGTCATAGCTGTGACTGTTGTGCTGGCCCGGTTG
This sequence comes from bacterium, assembly GCA_024226335.1. Lineage (NCBI taxonomy): Bacteria > bacterium. The sequence goes on along the minus strand of JAAELY010000499.1, from coordinate 41,558 downwards.
TTCGTAGTGGAAGTTCGACTGCCAGGGGTCGATCAGATCGGCCCGGCGCCCGTAGCCGTTGGGCGGATAGCGTTTCGGGCGGGGTTCGCCGGTCGGTTGGGTCACCAGGGCCTGCAACCCTTGATCGGTGGTCGGATAGCGGCCGTTGTCGAGTCGGTAGAATTCGAGCGCCTGTGCGAGTTTGTGGATCTGGCTCTGGGCGATCTTTACTTTGGCTTCGTCCTGGCGGCTCAGGATGTTGGTTGCCACGAGTGTCATCAACATTCCGATGATGATCACCACGATCATGATCTCGAGAAAGGTGAAGCCCTGTTCTCTGAGTTCCTCGCTGGTATTCATATTCCAGGCCTCTCGGTTCGATCCGCTACAGCGCCGAGGTCAGACTGAGTAGCGGAAGCATGGTTGACAGGATGATCGCCAGGATGATCCCGGCCACGAAAATCAGAAGAACCGGCCCCATCAGGGCCATCATGCGATTCAGTGCCACCTCGACCAGCTTGTCGTAGGTGTCGGCGAGTTTGCCCAGCATGGAATCGAGTTCACCGGACGCTTCGCCCACGGCTACCATATGCGTGACCATGGCCGGGAATTCGCCACTCTGGCGCATGGTGCCCGCGATTGAGGCGCCTTTCGTAATCTGCTCTCGAACGTGTGCGATCGCCTGGCCGATCACCGCGTTGCCCGAGACGTCTTTTGAGATGTCCAGGGCGTGCACGATGTTCAATCCACCGGCGACCAGAGTCGAGAGAGTGCGCGCGAAGCGCGAGATCGCGATATAGCGCACCACCTTGCCGAGCACGGGCAGGCGCAGACGGAAGCCGTCCCAGGCCAGACGTCCGGTCGGTGTCTGGATCACGCGGTTGAAGACGAGGAAGCTGATCCCCACGGTAGTGCCCATGTGGAACCAGTAGTCGCGCAAGAAATCGGACACACCTGCCACGATGCGGGTCAGCAGCGGAAGTTCCTGATTCAGGTCGTTGAGCATCACGGTGATGTTCGGAATGACGTAGATCAGCAGGACACCGGTGACGGCCATGGACACCAGGAGCATCAGGCACGGATAGATCAGGGCCGTGACGACCTGATTGCGCAGCTCCATGCGCGTTTCCACGTACTCGCCGAGTCGTCTCAGGACCAGTTCCAGCGCACCAGAGGATTCACCCGAGCGAACCATCGAAACGAAGAGTTCATCGAAGACCCGCGGGTGCTCGTTGAGAGCGTCCGCAAGTGTGCTGCCCTGGTTTACCAGTTCGCGCAGTTCGCCGACGATGGCTCTGAGCCGCTCGTTTTCGACCTGATCGGTCAGCGCCCCCAGGGCCTGGACGAGCGGTACGCCGGCGCTGAGCAGGGTGGCGAGTTGACTCGAGAACATCGAGAGTTCGAGATCCGGGATCTTCCAGAGCTGGGGCAACTGGAAGCGCGCCAGGATGTCGGCGACGATGTTCGAGGTCTTGCCCTCGCTGATCTCCGTCGGGTAGATGCCTTCCGCGCGCAGACGCAAACGCGCGCTGCGCAAGCTGTCGGCGTCGATCGTACTACTGACCGATGTATTGCCGGCGGTGACACCCTTGTAGCGAAACACGGGCATAGGGAATTAGAACTTCGTCTCCGGGTCGATTGCGATGACCGCTTCTTCCTCCGTCTGTCGAAGAATCTCCGCAACGGAGGTGACGCCTTCGACAACCATATCTGCGCCGTGGCTGCGCATCGACTTCATGCCATCGGCGATTGCGGCGTCCTGAATCTGTTTGGAATCCACGCCCTTGGTGATCATCTTCCGGATCCGATCGTCGATCGGCAGGATCTCGAAGATTCCCGTACGGCCGTGATAGCCACTATTGCTGCAATGCACACAGCCCTTGGCGCGGTACAGCGACTTACCCTGGAGCAGATTCTGAGGAATTCCCAGTTCTTCCAGTTCGTCGACGCCCGGCGAGTAGGCTTCCCTGCACTTTTGGCAGAGCAGGCGGATCAGGCGCTGTGCAACGACGGCCGCAAGTGACGAGCTGATCAGGAAGGGTTCGACCCCCATATCGATCAACCGCGTGACTGCGCCCGCGGAGTCATTCGTGTGAAGCGTACTGAACACCAGGTGGCCGGTGAGGCTGGCCTGGATGGCGATCTCAGCGGTTTCCAGGTCGCGAATCTCACCGACGAGAATCACATTGGGATCCTGGCGCAGGATCGAGCGCAGCCCCGCCGCAAACGTCAGGCCGATGCTCGGCTTGATCTCGATCTGGCCGATGCCATCGAGCCGGATTTCGACCGGGTCTTCAATCGTGATGATGTTCGTTTCGGGTTCGTTGATCTCGGCCAGGCCCGCGTAAAGCGTATTGGTCTTTCCGGAACCGGTCGGGCCCGTGACCAGGACGATGCCGTTGCTGCGCCGGATCAGCTTGCGCAGCGTGGCCTGATGCGAGGGCGACAGGCCGATGCGCTCGATGCTCAGGAGTTCTTGAGTGCGCGGCAGCAGGCGCAGTACGCAGCGCTCGCCGTACTGCGTGGGGATCGTCGACAGGCGCACATCGTAGTCGCGACCCGCGATCTTCAGCACGATGCGACCGTCCTGGGGCAGGCGCTTTTCGGCGATGTCGAGCTTGCCCATGATCTTGATGCGCGAAACGATCGACTGTTGCAGGCGTCGAGGCAGTGGGCGGATCGGCTCGTGCAGGATGTCGTCTGTGCGGAAGCGCACGACGACCTCGCGCTCCTGTGGCTCGATGTGGATGTCGCTCGCGCGCTCTTTGACCGCTTGCTGCAGCAGCGAGTTGACCAGCCGGATGACCGGCGCGCTGTCTTCGCTGGAGTCGAGCAGGTCTTCGGGTTCGTGGATCAGTTCGGAAGCGACGTCTTCGAGTTCTTCTTCCGACATCGAACCCGCGACGTCTTCGGCCGTGGTCGACGAGTCATAGACGTGATTGATGCAGGAGAGCAGGGCGCGACGCGTCACCAGAACGGGCTTGCACTCGACCCCGGGGAAGATGAGGCGCAGATCGTCGAGTGGATCGGTCAATAGCGGATCTGCGATCGCGACCTTGAGTTGTCGGTCCTCGAGAGAGATCGGCAGGATGTGATGCTGTTTGGCAAAGGAGATGGGAAGCTGCGTGGCGAGTTCCGCGTCGACCTCTTCGGGCTTCAGGCTGTCGAGCACCGGGATGCTGTACAGACCCGCGAGGGCGCCCAGAAGTTCACCCTCCGGCACCAGTTCGAGATCGAGCAGCAGGTCGGTCAGACGCTTGCCGCTCTGCTCCTGGCGCTTCAATGCCTGCTCGAGTCCTTCCTCGCTGAGCGAGGTGTACCCGAGTAGTGCGGAGTGAAGCTGAAGACGTGTCGTCACCGTACCATCGCTCCTAGGGCTCGACGATCACGATCGCGCTCAAGTCCATCCCTGCTCGAACCTCACGCACTACGGCCAGGGCTTTGACTTCGGTCGCATAGGGTCCGAGTTGAACGTAATGGGCCGGTTCACCCGCTTCCTGAAGAGAGTAGATGGAACCGTCATACCCTTCACGTGTCAGCCGCTCCAATAAGGTGACGGCCCCGTCGACTTTGCGGAACAAGGAGAACTGCACGATGTAGCTGCCCGCGGATTGGCTGGCCTTGAGTCTCTCGATCTCTTCGACGCGCTGTTTTTCGCGCTCTTCCTGTTGCCGACGCATTTCGGGTAGCGACTCGATCGGATACTGGGTGTCGTGGCGGTCCATCTCGCGACGCACGGGATTGGAGTCGGCCGGAAGTTCGACGCCCGCGCGCAGGGCCGCTTCGCGCTCTTCCCGCTCTTCTTCGCCATAGGAAAGCGTATCGCTGGCGGAATCGCGGAAGCGCTCGCGTTTCTCGACCGTCAGGCGATTCAGGTCGTTCGGGTCGCGCACGATGCGCGGCGTCAGGACGACGAGCAGGTTCACCTTGCGCGTCGAGTGGCTCACGCCCTTGAACGCCCAGCCCAGGATCGGAATGTCGCCCAGGAACGGCACCTTGTTCTCGGACTCGCTCTGTACCTCGCTGAGGATGCCGCCGATCATCACGGCCTCGCCGTCGCGCACGTACACGGTGTTCTCTACCTGGCGATTGCTCGTGGTCGGTCCGAGATCGGGATCGTTGCTGGTGACCTCGCTGATCTCCTGGAAGATGTTCAGGCGCACGGTATCGCCTTCGCTGATCTGCGGGGTGACGCGCAGTGTGACGCCAACGTTCTGGCGCGCGATGTCCTGAGAGGTCTGGAAGCCGTCGTTCGAACTGTCCTGGGTTGAAAGGATAGTCGTGGGTATCGGGATCTCGCTGCCGATCACGATCTCAGCTTCTTCGTTGTCAGCGGTGAGGATCGTCGGTGCAGAGATGATGTTCGTGTTTTCGTCCGACTCTGCCGCCTGCAGCATTCCCTGAATGACCGGCACCTGAATAACGTCGCCGTTTGGGAGGACCACATCGATCAGCTTGCCTAGCACTGCGGCGCTAAACTGGCCAGGCGCGAAAGCCTCGCCTGTGCTGGTTGTAGTCGTGGAGCCAAAACCACCCGATAGAGCTGGAGCATCCGGCGTATTGGCGGTGTTCGCTCCACCGATGCCGATCTGCCCAGTGCCGTGGGTCGCGGCCCGGTGCGACAGGCTCGCTCCGAAGGAGGCGCCGTCGGTTATGTCGACTTCCATGATCAGTGCTTCGACCAGTACCTGGGGTCGCCGGATGTCGAGGGCCTCGATCACTTCGGAAAGCGATGAGAAGCCTTCCGAACTGGCCTGGATGATCAACGAGTTGGTCGGCGCATCGGCCGTTACGCGCACGCCGTCGCCGAGTTCTGCCACGATCCCACCCGCAGCGGGTGCTCCACCCGCAGCTCCGGCCCGGGGTGCGGCGCCGCCTCCACCGCTTCCCGATGTGAGGCTGGCGAGTGTCGAGGAAATCTCCTCGGCGTCGGCGTTTTGCAGGCGATAGACGTGAATCCCGCCCGTGCCTTTGCGCTGATAGTCCAGCAGTCGGATCATGCGGCCGATTTCGCCCATCGCGGTCTGCGTGGCGATCACGATGATCGAGTTGGTGCGCTGATCGGTGATGAACCGCGACTTGCCCGCCGCGCCGATCACGCCGCGGTTCGTGTTGGCCTGTAGAGCGGCCGCGGCACCGGTGGCCTGATTGGCCGCGCGCGCGCGCGGACGACCTCTTCTCGTCGTGTTCTGGTTTCCGCTATCGCCAGAGAAGATCTCGTTGAGTTGTCCCGCCAGCGTACCGGCATCGGCGAATTCGATCGGAACGACCTTGATCTTCTCGCTATAGCTGGCGACGTCGATCTGTTTGATGATGCCGATCAGTCGGCGGATATTTGCGGAGGTGTCGGTGATGATCAGGGTGTTGGTGGGGGCGTAGGCGATCACGCTGGCTTCCTTGGAGACCAGCGGCGTCAGCGTTCCCGAAACCGCGTCGGCTTTCACGTACTTCAGTGGCAGCAGGCGGGTGATGAAGAGGTCGCGGTTTTGCACGCTGCGATTGCCGGGCACCGTCTCGATCGGAGACTGTTTCGCGTCGCGCGTCGGTACGATCTTCAGGATTCCCCCGGGGCCGGGTACGGTCGTGAAGCCCTTCACCTGCAGGATCGACTCGAACACGCGATAGGCTGCATCGACGGTCACCGGTTGGGGCGAGATCACGGTCACGCGGCCCCGCACGCGGTCGTCGTACAGGAAGTTCTTTCCTGTCAACTTGGCGATCGTGCTGATCACCTCTGTCAGTTCCGTCTCCTGGAAGTCGAGATTGATCTTGGAGTCTTTGTCCGCGGGTTGCGCGAAGGCGCTGCCTGGAAGCTGGGCGAGCAGCGCGAAGACTATCAACAGGATGGAGGGTCGAAACATTTTCATCTCAGAAGCAGCGGGTAATTTCTGAACCGTCGGGCGTCCTGCACTTGACGCAAGCGGTTCCGTCGTCCAACGAGTTCATCGCCTGTGCAAGCGCCTGTTGACTCGTTATCGGCGAATTGTTGATCTCAAAACAGACCGATCCGTCCGGCATTCCGGCAAATGGGCTGTTGGGCTTGATCTTGCTCAATTTCATTCCGCTGAACTGGCCGTTCTCGTCGAGGTGTGGCAGCACGCGGGCACTGTTGAGCAAAGCATTTATCCGGGGCTTCGGGGAGGGAGTGAGTTGCTTTTTCAAATCGCGCACGCGATCGGTCGGCCTCTTGCCGCGCGACGACCGCGCGTTGGGGGTTCGGTTGGGGCGACGACGTTCCCTGTCTGTGCGGCGCTGTTCTTCTTTGCGCTGGCGAGAGGTGTTCTTGGCATTGCGCGCCTTCACTTCCTCTTCGTCGTCCATCGAAATCGCTTCCGTGACGCCCTTGTTGTCGATCAGTGCGCGACGTGGTTCGACCGAAGAGAGCGTCGCTCCGGACGCGACTTCTTCGCCGATTCCCACGACCAGACGTTGACGCAGGTCGAGGTTCTCGATGACTGCGATCGAAAAATCGACCGGGTTCGATGCGGCGGTGGCGATCAGTTTGAGGCGCAGCTTGGTTTCCTTGATCTCGTCCTGTTCGATTTCGACTTCGGTTGCGACGGTTTTGCTGCTCTTGAACAAATTGCGCGACGCGATCACCTGAAAACGCGCGAATTCCAGATTGCGCTCCGGCGGTGGGGCCGCAGGAGGGATGGTCGTCTCGGCGATCGAGACGGAACTGATGATCGGCGAGACCCCTACATAGGCGGCGTAGAAGCACGCCGCCACCAGGGCGATCTGGATCGCGCGCAAAGCGTAACTGAGAAGCAATTTCACCCCAGCACGGGCCACCGGGTGGCGGACCCGAGAAAAAAACCTAAGAGATTCCGAGCCAGTCTACGCGCGGGTGGTTTAGGTCGCAATGAGCCTTTGCCGGCGCGTGGCGTATCATTCATCGGCAAACGGGATACACCAGTTGATCGGGTCTGATGGTTAAAGCAACCAGGTTATTCGTAGGAATTTCAATCCTTTTCGGCGTAGCTGTCGCCACGGCCGCCGTGCTTTTGCCCGGCTCCGGAACGCTCGCTGAGCGCCTGGGCCGGGTGCTCTACGTGGGCTCCCCGCTGCTCGAGATCCGACTGCCGGCCGCTGGCACTCAGGTGCCGGTGGGGTCCATCGAGGTTCTGGTGGGATTTCCAGACAGCGACCGGGTGGCGGTAGACACATTTCGCTGCCTGCTCAATGACGACGATATCACCGAGCGACTCACCCTTGGCAGCAATGGCGCCGGTGGCACGATCGTCGGGCTGGTCGCCGGCAAGAATCACCTGCGCCTGGAGGTCTTCGGCCGCTCCTGGTGGGGGGGGCGTTACGTCCAGGAGGTGCACCGGATCCCCTTCGAGGTCAGGCCATTTCCCTACCTGGACATTGCCGGCCGCCCTATCCTCGGAACCTCTTGACACCTGGCGTGCCGTCCCTAGTTTGCGAATCCGCGGAGCGCCCGTAAAGGCGCGAAGGTACACAGGATTCTTCAATCGGGGGTCTAGGACATGCCGAAGGTCATCGGAATCGATCTCGGAACCACCAACTCGGTGGTCGCGATCATGGAAGGCGGAGAGCCAAAAGTCATCGCGAACGAGGAGGGGGGGCGCACGACCCCTTCCGTGGTCGCTTTTACCAAAGACGGCCAGAGGCTGGTCGGACAGATCGCGCGCCGCCAGGCCATTCAGAACCCCGAGAACACCATCTTCTCGATCAAGCGCTTCATGGGTCGCAGATACGATGAGGTGAGCGATGAGATGAAGCTCGTTCCCTACACCGTAAAACGGGGCAAGGGCGAATTGGCGGTAGTCGAGGCCCTCGGCACCGAGTACTCGCCGCCCGAGATTTCCGCCATGGTGCTCCAGAAGCTGAAAGCGGCAGCGGAAGCGTATCTGGGCGAAACCGTGACTCAGGCGGTGATTACGGTTCCCGCGTATTTCAACGACTCCCAGCGCCAGGCGACCAAGGACGCCGGTGTGGTGGCCGGCCTGGAGGTCTTGCGCCTGGTCAACGAGCCCACGGCGGCGTCGCTGGCCTACTCGCTGGACAAGAAAACCGAGGAAAAGATCGCGGTCTACGACTTCGGAGGCGGAACCTTCGACATCTCGATCCTCGAGGTCGGAGACAATACGGTCGAGGTCATGTCGACCAACGGGGATGGCCATCTGGGCGGCGACGATCTGGACGATCGCATCATTCGCTACCTGGTCGACGAGTTCAAAAAGGACCAGGGCATCGACCTGGCGAAGGATGCAATGGCCATGCAGCGGCTCAAGGAAGCCTCGGAAAAGGCCAAGATCGAACTGTCCACAGTCACCGAATCCGAGGTCAACCTGCCGTACATCACGGCAGACCAGGCGGGTCCCAAGCATTTGAATTTGAAGCTGTCGCGCTCGAAGTTCGAGCAGCTCGTGGACGACCTGATCGACCGCACTCTGGCGCCGATCAAACAGGCCTGCCAGGACGCGGGCCTGCAGCCGGGTGAGATTGACGAGGTGGTTCTGGTCGGTGGCTCCACGCGCATTCCCAGGGTGGCCAAACTGGTTGCCGACTTCTTTGGCAAGGAACCGAATCGCGGCGTGAATCCCGACGAGGTCGTGGCGATCGGAGCCGCGGTCCAGGCCGGTGTGCTCACGGGCGATGTCAGCGACGTCTTGCTGCTCGATGTGACACCGCTCTCTCTGGGCATCGAAACGCTCGGAGGTGTGTTGACGAAGCTGGTCGAGCGCAACACCACGATTCCCACCAAGCGCAGTCAGGTGTTCTCGACGGCGGCCGACAACCAGCCGCAGGTGGAGATCCACGTGCTGCAGGGGGAGCGCGAGATGGCCGCCGACAATCGCACGCTCGGTCGTTTCATTCTCGACGGCTTGCCGCCTTCGCCGCGCGGAGTCCCGCAGGTCGAGGTCTCGTTCGATATCGACGCCAACGGCATCCTTTCGGTCTCGGCCGTGGACAAGGCCAGCGGCAAGGAGCAGTCGATCCGTATCGAGGGTTCCGGCGGTCTGGAGAAGGACGAAATCGACCGGATGATGCGGGAAGCCGAATCCCATGCCAGCGACGACAAACAACGCCGCGAGTCCATCGACTCGCGCAACTCCCTCGACAGCATGGTCTACGAAGGCGAGAAGACCATCGCCGAGCACAAGGAAAAGATCCCGGTCAACGATCTGAACAGTTGCGAATCCGCGCTTGAAGAGTGCAAGACCCTGCTCCAGAACGAGAGTGCGTCACTCGAAGAGATTCAGGCGGTCTCGGAGAAGCTACAGACCTCCCTCCACGCGGTCAGTCAGATTCTGTACCAGGAGCAGGAAAACGCGCAAAAGGCGGAGGCTGAGGGCGGAGGCGAACAAGCCGCGCCCAGTGATGATGGCGACGACGTGGTCGACGCCGAGTTCACTGAGGAGAAGTGAGCCGGGTTGGAGGTACTCCGGGGCGAAGTCGCACGAGAACTGGCCGCGCTCGAAGAACGGATGGAGCGCGCGTTGGAGCGCGTGTTCGAACCGGGCGTGCGTCTGCCGGCCTCTGGCGATTCGTTCCGGCCTGCGATCGACGTCTTTGAAATCGAGGGCGCGACGGTCGTGCGCGTCGAACTGGCGGGTGTCCGCAGCGAGGACGTACGCCTGACTGTCGACGGCGAGTATCTCCAGATCAGCGGACGTCGCGTCGCCGAGGGTGGTTCCACGCCCGTGCGCCACGTGCAAATGGAAATTCCCCAGGGCTACTTCGAGCGCGTGTTGCGATTGCGCACCCCATACGATTCGCAGCGCGTGGTTGCCAAATTCGATGCCGGTCTGCTCACGGTTGAGTTGCCTCGAAGACAGTCGGAACCGCACAAGATCAAGGTAGAGCCAGGCTGATGAGCGAAGAACTCGAAGAAGAAAAGGCGGAAGAGGAGGAGTTCGCGGACGAGGCTCAGGTCTCGGAAGAGCCGTTGCCGACTTCTCTCCCGATCCTGCCACTTCGTAACACCGTTCTGTTTCCGACCCTGGTCGCGCCGATGCTGGCCACTGCCGACCGCGCGCGGCGCCTCGTCGACGACGCACTGGCCGGTTCGCGCCTGCTGCTGGCGGTAGCGGTTCGCGATCCCGAGGTCGAGATTCCCGGTGTGGACGATCTTCACAGCGTCGGTACCGCCGTGCGCATTCTGCGCATGGTCAAGGGCGATGACGGGTCCCAGCGTCTCTGGGTCCAGGGGCTGCGGCGCATGCGCATCCGCGCCGTCACACAGACCGAACCGTATCTTCTGGGCGATCTGGAACAGCTGGAGAACGAAGCGATCGATGGTCTCGAACTAGAGGCATTGCATCGCAATGTGAGCCGCATGTTCATGGCGTACGCGGCGGAAGCCCAGGACGTCTCGGAGCCGGTGCGCGCCATGGTCGTCAACCTCGAGGATCCGGCGGCGCTGTCCGAGGTGGTTGCCTCCAATATGGGTCTCTCGGTCGAAGACCGGCAGGAACTCCTCGAGATGCTCAATGTACAGGCTCGGCTCGAGCGTCTATCCGAGCATCTGGCGCGCGAGCAGGAGGTGAGGGGGCTCGAGCAGGAGATCCGCGAACAGGTACAGGAAGAGCTGTCTCGAAGTCAGCGTGAGTACGTGTTGCGCGAGCAGGCGCGTGCGATTCGCCGCCAGCTTGGCGAGTACGACAGCCCGACGGAGCAAGTCGACGAGTTGCGGCGCCGTATCGAAGAAGCCGATCCGCCAGAAGAAGTCATGGACCAGGCCGAGCGCGAACTCGGGCGTCTGGGTGCACAGCCTCCGGGGGCCATGGAAGCGGGGACGATTCGCACCTATCTGGAGTGGATCGCAGACCTGCCGTGGGCGAAGGAAACCGAAGATACGCTCGATGTCGCGCGTGCGCGCGACATCCTGAACGAGGACCACTACGACATCGAGAAGGTCAAGGAGCGGGTGCTTGAGTTCATTGCGGTGCTCAAGCTCAAGCGGGATATGCGCGGCCCCATACTGTGCTTCGTCGGACCACCGGGTACGGGGAAGACCTCCCTCGGCCGCTCGATCGCGCGCGCCATGGATCGGGAGTTTGCACGCATCGCCCTGGGCGGTGTGCGCGACGAAGCAGAGATTCGCGGACATCGGCGCACCTACATCGGATCTTTGCCCGGCCGCATCATTCAGAGCCTCAAGCGTGTCGGTACGCGCAATCCGGTATTCATGCTGGACGAGATCGACAAGCTCGGCACAGACTTCCGCGGCGATCCCAGCTCTGCTCTACTGGAAGTGCTGGATCCCGAGCAGAACCACGCATTCAGCGACCACTATCTGGAAGTGCCGTTCGATCTGTCGAAGGTTTTATTCATCGCGACTGCGAATCTGCTCGAGAACATTCCGCCGGCGCTGCGCGATCGCATGGAGGTGATCGAACTCCCGGGTTACACCGAAGAGGAAAAGGTAGAGATCGCCCGCCGCTATCTGATTCCACGCCAGCTCGAACGCCACGGTCTGAGCGACCGCGCTCCGAAAATCGACGATGAAGCGCTATGCGCGTTGATCCGCGGCTACACTCGCGAAGCGGGTCTGCGCAACCTCGAACGCGAACTCGGCAAGGCCGCGCGCAAGATTGCCCGGCAGATTGTCGAGGATGACATCGACCCGCCCCACATCGACGTGAAGAGTCTGCAGGGGTTGCTCGGGCCACAGCGCTTCGAACCCGAGGTCGCCGGGCGCGTACAGATTCCCGGCGTTTCGGTCGGCTTGGCCGTGACGGGCGCCGGTGGCGAGATCCTGTTCATCGAGGCCACGCGCATGAAGGGCAAGGGGAACCTGAAGATCACGGGCTCGGTGCGCGATGTGATGCGCGAATCTGCACAGACTGCGGTCACCCTGGTGCGCACGCGCGCGAAGGAACTCGGCCTGGACCCCGGATTGTTCGCTGAGAGCGACATCCATATCCACGTTCCGTCCGGGGCAACACCCAAGGATGGGCCGAGTGCTGGAGTTGCGATGGTGACGGCTCTCACCAGTCTCCTGACCGAGCGGCCGGTGCCTCCCGGGCTCGCCATGACGGGTGAGATCACTCTGCGAGACAAGGTCCTGCCGGTAGGCGGAATCAAGGAGAAGATCCTGGCGGCGAAGCGCGCCGGGATAAGCCACGTGCTGATTCCCAAGGGGAATGAGAAGGACCTGATCGAGATTCCAGAAGATCAAATCGCGGATCTCAAGGTCCAGCCGGTCGAACGTATCGAAGAAGTGCTGCGCTCGGCGTTTGGAGAAGACATCATCTCGTCATGAATCTCCGATGCATCCTTCCGCTGGTTCTGCTCTCCACGAGCGGCTGTCTGGTCACCCGGTCGAACTTCGAAGCCGAGGTCGCTCGGACGCGCGCCCTCGAACACGGGATTGAAGCGTGTGAAAAGCGCTACGGCGTGCTCGAGCAGCGCAATCGCGATCTCTTGAAGTCCGGTGTGAAGCTCAAGCTCGAGCGCTCGTCCCTGGACCAGGAGCGCATCGAGTTGCTCGATAGCCTCGAGAAACTGCGCGAGGGCAATGAGCAGATCTCGCTCGATCTCGCACTCGAGCGCCGAATTCGCGAGCAGAAGGAAGCCGAACTCGAGGAAGTCGCGGGCACCTACACAAGCGTAGTGGAGGAACTCGAGAGTGAACTCCAAGCTGGACAGCTGGAGATCCAGACTCTGCGCAACGGAATCCAGTTGCGCGCATCGGACGAGATCCTGTTCGCGTCCGGGAGCGCGATCGTAAAGCCGATCGGCCGAGAAGTGCTTTCGGCTGTGGCCCGGCAGATCGTAAATCTTTCGGGACACCGCACGCGCGTCGAAGGGCATACTGACGACGTGCCGATTGCCACTCAAGAGTTTCCTTCGAACTGGGACCTTTCCGCAGATCGCGCCATTGGTGTCGTGCGTTTTCTGGTGGAACAGGGGGTCGATCCCGCGAAGATCTCGGCTTCGGGTTTTGGGGAGTTCTCCCCGATCGAGAGCAACGACACCGACGAAGGTCGCGCGCGCAATCGACGCATCGAGATCCTGCTGGTTCCCGAAGGGGAGCGTTGATCGATCGCGAGGTACTGATCCGGCTGCACGGCGCGGCCCTCGAGGTCGCCGATGCCGGAAAGGCAGTCGAGCGCGCACTGCGCAGGTTGCTGCCGGGACACCACGCGCTCGCGAGTCGGCCGATTCACGTGCTGGCCGCCGGCAAAGCGGCTGCGGCGATGGCCGAGGGGGCGCGCAAGGTCCTCGGTACGCGTATCGTCGCGGGTGAACTCACGACCAAACACTCCTACGGCTTTCCCGTCGAGGGCTTCCGAGTGCGCGAGGCCGGACATCCCGTACCCGATCGGGCGAGTCTCGAAGCGGCCGATGCTGCGCTTTCCTTTGCCGCGGCGCTTCCCGAATCCCACCACCTGCTGGTGTTGTTATCCGGGGGCGCATCGGCACTCTGGTGTGCGCCGGCCAAGGGTCTCGACCTCGAAGACAAGCAGCGCTGCACCGAGGCGCTCCTGCGCAGTGGGGCGACGATTCGCGAACTCAACACAGTCCGCAGGGCACTCTCGCGCATCAAAGGGGGCGGCCTGGTTCGCGGGCTACCGCCCGGATCGGTCACGACGCTTGCGGTTTCGGATGTTGCGGGTGATCCGCCTGAGGCGATCGGCTCCGGGCCGACGGTGTTTGAAGATCCGAAGGAGCGAGAGGCGCTTCGGATCCTCCGGCAGTACGAAATTGCGGAGCCCGATGTGTCTGGAGTGCTGCTGGAGTATCTGGATCACGAGGGCCCGCCTCGCAACGGCGCCCCCCGGCGTTCGGAGTATCACGTGATCACGTCGCTGGGCGCGGCCCTTTTTGCGGCGGCGAACTGCGCTCGCGGGCTGGGTCTTCGTACGCGTAGCCTCGGTCCGTTGCTGTACGGCGAGGCGCGTGATCTGGCACCTGAGCTCGCACGCGAGTTGAAGCGCGCGCGACGCGACGGCATCGAAATCCTGATCGCCGGCGGTGAGCCGATAGTGACCCTGCGCGGGCGAGGGAAGGGCGGGCGCTGCCAGGAACTGGCACTTGCCTGCGCTTTCGAGATCGACGGGGATGCGGACGTGACGGCACTGTTTGCCGGGACGGATGGAAGCGATGGCCCCACGGATGCCGCGGGTGCCTTCTGCGACGGTGAAACACTCACGCGCGCACGGGAGGCCGGGCTCGATCCGGCGGATTCGCTGGCGCGCAACGACTCCCATCCTCTACTCGAGGTCTGTCGCGATCTGTATCGCACGGGTCCCACGCGCACGAACGTGAACGATCTGGCGTTGTTCTGTTTGCGCGAGAACCGTGTCGAGCAGTAGGAAAAGGCTCTGGCAGGCGCTTCTTCTGGGCAGTGTGATCGCTGCGCCGTTGGGCTGGCTGGCCAGCGAAGAACTCGAGTCGCACGATGGCTTCTGCGTCTCTTGTCATCTCGACGCGGCGACGGTCCTGCACGCGGACAAGTTGGCGGATTTCGAGAGTCTGCGACCCGTCAATCTCGCCTCCGTTCACCGTCTCGCAGATCCTCAGTTCCGTTGCATCACCTGTCATCGAGGCGCGGGACTGGGGAATCGGTTGCGCGTGAAGGCCGTGGCAGCGCGGGATGCTCTACTGTTCGTGCTGGGTCGTTTTGGGGAACCCGAACGGATGAAACAGCCGCTCTGGGACGAGGACTGCGTTCAGTGTCATCCGGGGTATGATCCCGAGCGAGAAGACGCCTACCACGCTATCGGAGTTCACAATCGCGCGGATTTTGATGTCCGCTGTGTCGAGTGCCACCTGGCTCACCCAAAAGGTGGTAACGAGGCTTTCAGCTTTTTGATCGAGCGGCCGGTAAATCGAGCCTGTCAGTTATGTCATGAGGAGTTCTGAAATGAGTCGCCTGGTTTCTTTCGCCCTGAGCTTCGCCATCGGGTTCGTTCCTGCCCTGGCCTCCGCCTATGCCGGAGGTACGCCGGGTTACGTCGCCGATGTCGCTCCGTTTTGCGCGAGCTGCCATTCATCTACGTCGGATAGCCAGTTGATCGGTGTGCCCGAGGGGCGAGTTCGCAATGAACTCGCAGCGACCAAGCACCTGGCCAAGATCGAAGCTGCCAAGACCGGCAGCCCGTACGAGAAGCTGAGCGAATCACAACGCGCCGAACTCATCGACGCGATCAAGAGAATCGACGCGGTGTCAAATGTGAAAGTCCTGGCTCCTTTGAGCGTGAAGGCGGGTGCGATCATCGAAGTCACGGTCGAAGCCACGGGAGGGGGCGGTCCCGTCGTGGGCATCGGTCTGGTCGACTCGAATCAGCGCTGGCAGGCGAGTCCTGCACCGTCGCGTGGCTGGCAGGTATTGGAGGCGCCAACCATCCTGGGCCAGAAAGGGGATACCCAGACCGAGTTCACCGACAGGCGGAACAAGGCACTCGCACCAGGGATCTCCTACGTCAACGTGTACGGCGTGAGTGCGGATCCGGCCAATAATCAGTTCGGCAGCGTTCGCGTCACCTATCGACTCAAGGCACCGGCCGGCGCGGGTACCTATCCGTTAGGCGCGGTGTTCTTCTACGGCACCGAGAAAGGTTCGCCGAATGGCTCCGTAGAAGTTCCCGGACGCGGCAAGCAACCCCTCGGTGGCTTCACCGCCAACTCCGGTCGTGTAAAGTTCAGCGATATCCTGCAGATTGCAGTGCAGTAGGGAACTCCATGAGCATCGATCCCGAAGTATTTCGACAGACACTCGCGAGCTTTGCCAGCGGCGTTACGGTCGTCACGTCGCAACTCGACGGAGAACGGCATGGCATGACCGTTTCCGCGTTCGCGTCGGTCAGCCTGGATCCCCCGCTGGTCCTGATCTGTGCGGACAAGGGCTCGCGAACCCACGCCATGATCCGGGACTCGAAGGTCTTTCAGGTGAGCGTGCTGGCCGCGAATCAGGACGGGGTTTCGAATCTTTTCGCGAGCAAATCGAAAGAGGCGAGCCGCTTTGAGGGTCTGGACTGTCCGCCCGGGGCGACCGGCTGTCCGAGGATCCCCGATGCGCTCGCCTATCTGGACTGTCGCGTCGAGCGCGCCGTCGAAGCGGGTGACCACATCGTTTACATCGGGTTGGTCGAGGCCGCCGAAATCAGCGAAAGCGATCCGCTGGTCTACTTCCGCGGAGCCTATCGCGGCCTGGTGTGAGCGGGAAAGCCGTCGCCGGTCTTTGCGCGCGAATTCGCGGTTACTCCGTCGGCAGTAGCTTTTGCACTCTTTCGAAGGAGTCGAGGCACTCCGTCACCAGTTCCACCATCAATTCGCGCACGGATTTGAGGTCGTTCATCGAACCCACGATCTGACCCACGGGGTTGAACGCGACCTTCTGTGCGGACTTCGCGTACTTGTGAGTGCGCTGTACCGCGTCCATGGTCACCATCCCCTGCAACGGCATGCCCAGTGGGTCGGGGTTGTCGGGGTTTTCCCAGGCCGCGGTCCATTCGTTGCGCAGCATTCGACACGGCTTGCCCGTGAACGAGCGCGAGCGAACCGTGTCGCGACTCGTCGCCTCCAGGTAGGAGTCCATCTGCTCGGGCGGGCACTCGGCTTCTTCGACCGTCAACCACAGTGATCCCGTCCAGGCTCCGGCCGCACCCATGGAAAGCGCGGCTGCAATCTGACGTCCCGTTCCGATTCCCCCGGCCGCCAGCACAGGCGTGGGAGCCACTGCATCGATGACCTGCGGCCAGAGTACGACGCTGCCAATCTCGCCGGTGTGTCCTCCACCTTCGTAGCCCTGAGCGATGATGATGTCGATCCCCGCGGCCTTGTGCTTCAACGCCTGGTCGGCTCGACCACAGAGTGCCGCGATCAATCTTCCCGAATCCTGGACGCGTTTGATGACATCGTCGGGAGGCGTGCCCAGCGCATTTGCGATCAGCCGCACCTTCGGATGTTGCAACGCGATGTCCACCTGCGGGGAAGCCGTGGCGGCCGTCCAGCCCAGAAGCTCGTGGTGTTTGTCTTCCGGGGGAAGTTCGGGAACGCCGTAGTCGCTCAGTAGCTTCGCTGCGAACTCGCGATGCTGGGCGGGGATGGCGGCCTTGAGCTGCTCTTCGAGCTTGGCCGGGTCGAGTTCGTCCATGCCTTCGTACTTGCCCGGAATGACGATGTCGACACCGTAGGGCTTGTCACCGACGTGTTCGTCGATCCACTTGCACTCGATTTCGAGTTGTTCGGGCGTAAAGCCGACTGCGCCCAGCACGCCGAGTCCTCCGGCCTGACTGACGGCGGCGACCACGTCGCGGCAGTGGGTGAAAGCAAAGATCGGGAACTCGATCCCGAGTTGGTCACAGATTGGGGTTCGCATGCTCGTTCTCCCTGGGCGATGGCCGTTCGAAGGCTCGGAGCAGCATACTAGAACACGTTCTATTTTTGTAGCCGCCCTCCGAGGGAGCTCGATCCGTTGCTCAGGCCTTCACTCGAGGCTTCACACAGCTTTACCTGGTGGAAACCAGCGAAGAGGTGAAGACGTGCTAAACATAGGGGGTCCAATCTGGTACTCCCAATTTGGCGGGTCCAAAGTGCCAGAAGCTCCAGGAAACAGAAAAGTCAGGAAAATCGGTCACTTGAGCGAAATCAGCAGGACAGAAGACGTCACGCGAGTGTTGCGCGAAGAGGTTTTGCGCGGTCAGTATCGGGCCGGGGAGCGACTTCCGTCGGAGCGGGAACTGGCTTCGCGCTTCGAGACGACGCGCGGCGTGGCCCGGATCGCTCTGAAGAAACTCGAGCAGATGGGCATGGTCGCGATTCAGCCGGGAGGCGCTCGCGTGCAACCGCTGGGCGAATCGAGTCTCGAAGTGATCGGGCACCTGATAGAACTCGAGAGCCCGCCCGACCCGAACCTCGTGGATCAGGTCCTGGAGGTGGTCGGTGCGCTGGTGGCCGCGAACGTGCGCATGACCATTGAACGGGCCGAGTCCGAAAAGCTGGAGCGCGTCGAGGAGTTGATCGCAAAACTCGGCAGCCCCGACCTCGAACACGAGCAGATGCACCAGATCGTTCACGACTTCGCCCATGCGTTCATGGACGCGACCGACAATCTGGTGATGCGCATTGTGCGACGGGATCTGCGCACGGAAATCTTGTCACGTCTCGAGGCGGTCCGTGAGAGTGCTCGCGCTGGGGGAGTGGACGGGCAGAACTCGGCGGCGACGCATCAGATCATGCTCGCGGGTTTCGTCGATGTGAAAGCGCACATCGAAGCGTTCTCGCACGCGCTAGAGACGCGCGATGGACTGGCCGGTTATGAAGCGGTGCATCAGATCTGGACGCGTTTCCGCGCAAGCGTCCGCCAGGTGCTCGAAACCTCCCGAGAAAACGCCGCGTTGCCGCGACGCACGAGCGCAGGAGCCCTCCCATGAATTCCCGAGTCATCCTTCCCGTCGCCGTGTTTGGTGCCTTCTGTGTTCTGGCTGCGATCGTCGTCGCGACCTCATCACCCGTAGAAGGTCGCCCGACTGAGCGCCAGCTTCGCTCCGTGCGAGTTGCGCTCGTCGAAAACCGGACCGTGCAACTCGAAGTGCGTTCGCAGGGGACTGTGGCACCTCGCACCGAAAGCGAGTTGATCCCCGAGGTCTCCGGCCGGGTCGTCTGGACCTCGCCGAAACTGGTTTCCGGCGGCTACTTCGAGAAGGGCGAAGCGCTGCTGCGCATTGATCGCACCGACTACGAGGCGAACGTCACACGCTCACGTGCCGCATTGGCTCGGACTCGCGGTGAACTGAAACACGCACGCCAGACGCTCGCACGCCAGCGCAACCTGAAAGAACGAAACGTGGTGAGTCGTGCGGCACTCGACGATGCGGAACGCACCTCCCAGGTGGCCGAGGCCGGCGCGAGCGAAGCACGCGTAGCTCTCGAACAAGCTCAGCGCGACCTCGACCGAACGGAGGTTCCGGCACCGTTCGACGGCCGGGTTCGAGAAGAGCATGTCGACGTCGGGCAGTTCGCGAATCGCGGTCAGTCCTATGCGACTTTGTACGCGACTGACTTCGTCGAGGTAAGACTGCCGATCGCGGATTCGCAACTCGCCTACCTCGAGCTGCCTCTCTGGTCGCGAGTTCCCCCTGCAGAAGACCTGCTTCCCGAGGTCACGCTTTCCGCGAGTTTCGCAGGCCAGCTTCGCACCTGGGTCGGTCGCATCGTGCGCACCGAGGGCGAAATTGATTCCAAGAGTCGTCTGGTCAATATCGTCGCCCGTGTTCCCAATACGCAGACTCAGGTTCAGTCGCCGCTACCTGTCGGGCTCTTCGTGCAAGCGCGAATCACCGGTCGGGTTGCGACCGATGTAGCGGCAGTTCCGCGCCAGGCGCTATTGAACGATGAACGCGTGTTGGTACTCGACGACGAGAACCGCCTGCGTTTCCGGGCTGTGGAAGTGCTGCGAATCGACGGTGAGCAGGTCCTGTTGCGCAGCGGTCTCAAAGACGGTGAGCGCGTTTGTATCTCCTCGATTCCGGCGCCTGTCGACGGTATGAGCGTGTTGCCGGTCGGTGCCGAAGCCGGGGAGGATGGCGCTTGAGACGGATCATCACCTGGTTCGTCGACAATCCCGTCGCTGCGAACCTGCTGATGGCGGTGCTGTTGATCGGTGGCGGGCTCTCGCTGTTTTCGATCCGTCAGGAAGAGTTTCCCAGCATGGACACCGAGGTGGTGCAGGTCAGCGTTTCCCACCTTGGCGCATCCCCGGAAGAAGTCGAGCAGGCCGTCTGCATCCGCCTCGAGGATGCGATCGATGGCACGCCCCATATCGATCGGGTGAGTACGATTGCGGTCGAGGGAACCTGTGTCCTGAACATCGAACTCGTGGAAGGAACCGATTCGAACTGGGCACTCTCGGAGATCGAAGGCCGCATCAGCAATGTTTCGACCCTGCCCGCCGAAGCGGAAAAGCCGGTCGTGTCGTATCTGGTCTTATTGGGTGACGTGTTGCGCATCGCGATCTCGGGCGATGCAGATGAACGCTCCCTCAAGGTCATCGGCCAGACGATGCGCGACGAGATCGCCGCGCTTCCGGGTGTCTCGCAGGTCGAATTGAGCTATGTCCGGCCGTACGAGATTTCGATCGAAGTGTCCGAACAGATGCTGCGTCGGCACGGTCTGAATTTCGAGCAGGTCGCGGCGGCGGTTCGCTCTTCTTCACTCGACTTGCCCGGAGGTTCGGTCAAGACCGAAGGCGGCGAAATCCTCTTGCGCTCCAAGGGACAGGCGTACCGCGGTGCGGAGTTCGCTTCGATCGTGGTCCTGACCCGCTCGGATGGCACCTCCGTCAATCTCGGCGACATCGCGACTGTTCGCGATGGCTTTCGTGACGACGATATTCGCGCCTTCTTCGACGGCAAACCCGCCGTCATGGTCCAGGTCAATCGCATCGGGGAAGAGGACATCCTCGAGGTAGCAGCGACCGTGAAGGCCTACGTCGAGCAGGCTCGCACACGCATGCCCGAAGGCATCGAGTTGACCATCTGGAGCGACGAAGCCGAGAGTTTGCGCGATCGCGTGGATGCGCTGCTGCGCAACGCATCCGGGGGACTCGCCTTCGTGTTGTTGGTCCTGGCTCTGCTTCTGCGCTTCCGGATCGCCGTCTGGGT
The DNA here is from genome assembly GCA_024226335.1 of bacterium. NCBI lineage: Bacteria > bacterium. The sequence goes on along the minus strand of JAAELY010000499.1, from coordinate 20,997 downwards.
TGCAGCTGGGATCCCGATTTCGATGCTCGGTGCGGTCATGCTCTTTCCTGCTTTCGGTTACGCCATCAGCACGCTGGCCATCATGGGCTTCATTCTGGTGCTGGGGATCGTGGTCGACGATGCGATCGTCGTGGGTGAGAGCGTCTACGCACATGAACAGGCCGGTAGCGAGTTGCGGACGTCGGTCATCGACGGCACGAGCGCGGTTTCCATTCCGGTGATCTTCGGTGTCTTGACGACGATCGCCGCGTTTTCTCCACTGATCTTCGTGCCCGGGCGCATGGGCCAGTTCTTCACGGTCCTCGGGGGCACGGTGATCCTGTGCCTGATCATGTCACTGGTCGAAGCACAACTGATCCTGCCGGCGCATCTCGCGCGTCGCCACAAAAGTTCTCGGTCCGAACGAAGGGGCCGTTGGGCCGAGATCCAGGACCGTGTATCAGGCGGCTTCGAAGCCTTTGTGGCGGGCTACTACCAACCGGCGCTCGAGTGGGTTCTTCACTGGCGCTACCTGGCCCTATCGGTTGCGCTGGGCGTCGTCGTTCTTACAGCATCGCTATTCGCGAGTGGGCGCATGGCGTTTCAGTTCTTTCCCGGAATCGAGGGTGATCGCATCTACGCCACGCTGACGATGCCACAGGGTACACCGCTGGAAACCACGGAAGCGGCGGTTCGAAAAATTGAAAGCGCCGCGGAAGCCACGCGGGTGAAACTGGAAGATGAAAGCGAAGGGGCGATGGTTCGCCACGTGCTGTCATCGATTGGAAAGCAGGTGGGGCGCGACGGCCCGCGTCGAAGTGGCGAAGGAGGGGGCGGAACTCACCTCGCCCAGGTGGTCGTGGAAATCGCGCCCTGGAACGAGCGCGACGTCAAGACTCGCGAGGTCACTCAGGTCTGGCGGGACCTCACGGGACCGATTACCGACGCCGTCGAGTTGAAATTCGAAGCCTTCACCATGCACGCGGGCGATGCCTTTGGCATTCAGCTCAGTTCGGACAATGCCCAGGATTTAGAAGCTGCGGCACAAGAGTTGCGCACCGCGCTCGCAGGATACGAGGGTGTGTTCGACATCGCGGATTCCTTTCGACCCGGGAAGCAGGAGGTGAGGCTCTCGCTGCTCCCGGAGGCCGAGCCACTCGGGATCACGTTCAACGATCTGGCCCGGCAAGTGCGAACGGCTTTTTACGGCGTCGAGGTTCAGCGCATCCAACGCGGCACGGACGATGTGCGCGTGATGCTCCGCTATCCCGAAGAAGAGCGGCGCTCACTGGGCAACCTGGAGAACATGCGCATCCGTACGCCCGACGGTACCGAGATTCCGATCGGTGCGGTGGCCCGCGCGGAACTGGGCCGTGGCTTTGCGACGATTCGCCGCAACAATGGCAAACGGGTTCTGAAAGTGACTGCCGATATCGACCGCACGACCGTCACGCCGGAAGAAATCATGAAGAGCGTGCTCACCGGGCCGTTGCCGAAGATCCTGAAGAAATACCCCGGTCTCACGCACTCCCTCGAGGGTGAGCAGCGCGAGCGCAGCAAGGCCCTCACAGGACTGTTCCGCGGTGCCGTGCTCGCGCTCCTGGTCATCTACACCCTGCTGGCGATCCCGCTGCGTTCCTACGTGCAGCCGCTCGTGATCATGGCCGCGATTCCCTTTGGCGCGGTCGGCGCGATCATCGGGCATTTCATCATGGGCTGGAATCTGGTGTTCTTCTCGCTCCTGGGAATCGTCGCACTCGCAGGTGTCGTCGTGAACGACAGCCTGGTGCTGGTCGACTTCATCAATCGCGAACGGGCGAGAGGGCTCGTGCTATCGGATGCGGTTCGTTCGGCGGGTATGAAGCGCTTCCGCGCCGTTTTTCTGACCTCTGCGACGACCTTTACAGGTCTTTTGCCGCTGATCTTCAGCGCATCCGAGGCGACCTACTTCGTGGTTCCGATCGCGATCTCGCTGGCCTTCGGAGTGGTGGCCGCTACGGCGATCACACTGTTTCTGGTGCCGTGCGGCTGTTTGATCGTCGAGGATCTCACGCGATTCATGCGGCGATCCTCGCGCGACACAGCGACCTCTGAGCAGCCTGCATCCGCTACCTGAGCTGCCCGCATTTTTCGCGGGCCGTCCTCAGCCGCTCGGTTTGCTCTCCGAGTCGTAGAGCTTCTGCGCTTCTGAGTTCACGTACTCATGGATGAGGTCGGCCTGCTCGGAGCTGAGCAGATCTTCGAATCGGGGCATGCCCTTGCCCGACAGAATTCCGCCGCGCACGATCGCCTGGAAAGCGGCGTGCCGTTCCGGGCTCAGGTAGCGCAGATCGGGTGTCAGCCAGCTCGACGCTGCGGCGAAGCCGTGACACTGCATGCAGAACCGGTTGTACAAGCTCTTGCCCTGCGTGAGCTGTTCAGCGGAAATCATGACTGGCGGAGGTGCGGGCACGGTCTGATCGCGGCTCTGATTCTGCGGCATGATTTCGGTGCCGCCTAGCTTGAAGGCCAGGATGCGTCCCTCGTTGTGGTAGCGGTTGATGATCGCATTCTCGACGCGACCTGCGGCGATGACTCCACCCCCAAAACCCGCGGCCACAGCGATGTACTGCTCGTCGTCGATCTCATAGCTCACCGGAGCCGCAATCACTCCCGTCTGCGAATGGACTTCCCAGAGAGTGCGACCGTTTTCAGCGTCGTAGGCCGCAATGCGACCCGCTCCCGTGCCTGAAAAGACGAGTCCGCCCGCAGTCGCAAGCACACCGCCGTTCCAGAAATCCTCGTGCTCTACGCGCCAGACCTCGCGTTGGGCGATCGGGTCCCAGCCGAGAATGAAGCCCGACGGCTCCGGAGGTGAGTCCAGCGTCTTATCGATCACCCGGTCCACGTCCGTTCCCAGCGCCCACTCGCCCGGGCGTGCGCCCGGGAACTTCGGATCGTTGATGAACCAGGCCTGTAGCTCTCGCGCGGGTACGTAGACCAGACCCGTCTCGGGACTGAACGCCATCGGGTGCCAACTATGTGCGCCCTGGGGTGCGGGAGAAATCTTGCGCGCTTCCTTTTCGTAGTTCGCGATCTCGGTTTCGACCGGGCGGCCGGTCTTGGGGTCGATCTTGCTCGCCCAGTTGACGGATACGTACGGTCTGGCGGAGATCAGGCCTCCGGTTTCACGATCCAGTACGTAGAAAAAGCCGTTCTTCGGCGCCTGCATGAGGACTTTGCGGAGTTCGCCTTCGATTTCGAGATCCGCCAGGATGATGGGTTGCGTCGCGGTGTAGTCCCAGTTGTCTCCCGGGTTGACCTGGTAGTGCCAGACGAGTTTTCCAGTCGCGGGACGCAGGGCGAGAATTGACGACAGGTAGAGATTGTCGCCACCACCGGGACTGCGGGCATAACGAGTCCACGGAGAACCGTTGCCTGTGCCGACGTAGAGCAGGTCGAGATCGGGGTCGTACGCCATGGCATCCCAGGCGGTTCCGCCGCCCCCGACTTCCCACCACTTGCCGGTCCAGGTCTTCGCGGCCCGCTCGAGTTCCGAGTGTTCGAACGGCTCAGCCGGATTGCCGGGCACTGTGTAGAAACGCCAGGCCTGTTCTCCGGTCTGGGCGTGATAGGCCGTGATGTATCCGCGAACGCCGAATTCAGCGCCCCCGTTTCCGATGAACACGAAATCCTTCACCACACGGGGTGCACCCGTGATCGTATAGGGACGCTTCGTGTCGACGGTCTGCACACTCCAGTTCATGCGCCCGTTCTTTGCGTCGATCGATACGAGTCGTCCATCCAGCGTTGCGACGAAGACGGATCCCTTCCAGACGGCGACTCCGCGGTTGACGATGTCGCAACACGCCTTGTGGGCGGTATCCGGAGGCACTTCGGGATCGAAACTCCAGATCTTCTTCCCCGTGGCGGCGTCGAGCGCGTGTACCTTGCTCCAGGGAGCCGAGACGTACATGACTCCATCCACTACGATCGGCGTCGCTTCTACGCCGCGCGTCGATTCCAGATCGTAGCTCCAGGCCAGCCCGAGCCCCGCGACGGTATTGCGGTCGATCTTTTTCAGCGGGCTGAAGCGCTGCTCTGAATAGGTACGCCCATGACTGAGCCACTGGTCGGCTTCGGTGTCTGTGTCCGCGGACGCGATGCGCTCGCCATCGATATTGCCGGGGATCGAGAAGGGTGTCGCTTCAGCTTCTGCATCGACGGGCACTTCGACCACTGGCTCGGCGTCCCTCGAACTCTGCCCGCAGGCCAGTGCGAAATACAAAGAAGCGATCAGAACTCCTACCGATTGGCGTGCCAAGAAGAGTGTCTCCAGGAGGATGAGGGGCCCCAGTGTACTCCGACCCGATCTCCGGCGAATGGGGTTGCGGCTACCTGGGTTCCGGCTTGACTGTAGAACCGGTCGGTGGCGCTACAGCGCCCGGCTCTCTTTCTGAAAGAGGGTCGGGTCCGAACCCGCTCGATCTCAGGGAGCGCAGGTCTTCGAGCACCACTTCCGGGCCGATGACGTGAGCGAGTGCGAGACTGGAAGCGGCTTCCTTGCCAGTGGAGAAGGCCCGTTCGAAGAAGTGCTCGCCGTCGAATTCGAGCGCGCCGTACTGAGCGACCGCACGGATGTCGCATTCCTTTACGCGTTTGAAATGCTCTGACCCGATCAGTCGAATCAGTTCGTCGATCGAGGCGCGGCGCAAATCTCGCTGCAGCTTCAGAAGAAGTGAGCGGGCTGTTTCGCGAGCCGGCTTGGTCAAGAGCCGCTTCTTTCCAGTAGATCGTCTCACTGGATTCTATCCGCAGCCCGTTCGCCACACTGTGAACTACTTCATTGCTCTCGGACTCTACTCGTCCGTTTCCCTGGTTGCGCGTTATCGGCCGGGTCAAAAGCGGGGCTTGAATTGCTTACCCTATTTGGCCTTCGGGAGGCGCCGCACCATCGGCGGGCTCCAGACCGGCGTGGCCCGGGTTGAGCCCGCGCCGGTGCCTTCGGCGTGGGGATCCGGACCGCAGGCTCGGTAGATGCGCTTGTGATCCACGTTGAGCACGTTCTCGAGCCCGCCCGGTCAGGGAGACAGCGGGCCGCCCTGGAGACGGAAGCGTAGCCCTTCCAGAATCGGGAACCCTCCAGGAACGCGGATGCGTCGCCCAGCACCAGGTATCCCCCGTCCGAGACCATCGGCGCGTAGTGCTCGATGTCCGACTTCTGCTGACGGGAAGCACTTGAGGGACTTGGTGCCCAGGACTGGATTCGAACCAGCACCCCGAATAATCAGGACCAGGCCCTCAACCTGGCGTGTCTACCAATTTCACCACCTGGGCAGGTGGAAGGCGCCGCTCGGGCAGCGCCGATCCGAAAGAAGCGTTCGCCTTACTCTTTGCTCTTGTCTGACTCGGTTTCGGTAGCCGGAGGTTCGATGGCTTCGAAACCCGACGGTGCGTCAGCGTCTTGCTCGATGGGTGCGGCTTCGGGGAAACTCGATTCGGGAACCTCGGCCGGGGCCACGGGCGCCTCGCTGGCCGGTGCCATGATGCTTTCCACGTCCGAGCTTCCGCCCATGCGCGAGAGCGTGAAACTGGTGATCATGAACAGGATGGCCGCACCGGTGGTCAGCTTCGTCAGGAAGCTGCCCGCGCCGCGCGCACCGAAAACCGTCTGGCTGGCCCCTCCACCCAGGGCCACGCCGATGTCGGCGCCCTTGCCGTGCTGCAAGAGCACGATGGCAATCAGGCAGAGGCACGTCAGAACGTGCAGGATCGTGATCAGATACTCCAAACCTTACTCCTGGGGGCGATCCGAGAAGCGGATAATGGCGCAGAAGCTGGCGGGGTCAAGGCTAGCGCCCCCCACCAGGGCCCCATCGATGTCCGCTTGCGCCATGAGTTCCGCTGCGTTCTCCGGCTTGACTGAGCCACCGTACTGGATTCGGATCTCCGCGGCTGCCGCGGCTCCGAGCCTGGCCTGCAGACGGTCGCGAAGGAACGCGTGGGCTTCCTGGGCCATTTCCGGAGTCGCCGTCTGGCCGGTGCCGATTGCCCACACCGGCTCGTAGGCGACCACCAGTTCCGAGGAGCACTCCGGGTCCGCCTGTGCCAGCGAGCCCTCGATCTGGGCTCGCAGAACGTCGAAAGTTCGCCCGGCTTCCCGCTCCTCGAAGGTCTCGCCCACGCACAGAATGGGGCGCATTCGGCCGTCCTGGACGGCCCGGACCTTGGCTGCGATGAAGGCATCGGTCTCGCCGAAGACGTGCCTGCGCTCCGAATGCCCCACGATCGCGTAGCGAACCTGAAATTCGGCGAGCATCCCGACGGAGATCTCCCCTGTGAAGGCGCCCTTGGGCTCGGGATGCACGTTCTGGGCGGCGAGTGCCACGCTGGTCCCGCTGAGAGCACGTCCCAGAGCCGCAAGCGCCGTGAAGGGCGGGGCAATGGCCGCTTCTACGCCGGAGAGCTCACCGAGCTGGGCGCCGAGTTCCTTGGCGAAGCTCTCGGCCTCTGCCACGGTCTTGTGCAGTTTCCAGTTGGCTGCGATCAGCGGCGTTCTCATCGTTTTCTCTCCGTTGGCCGGTCACGACAGGGCCTCGATGCCGGGCAAGGTCTTGCCCTCGAGGAACTCGAGAGACGCGCCGCCTCCCGTCGAAAGGTGGGAAATGCGCTCGCCGACCCCTGCGGCCTGTACGGCGGCCAGCGAATCGCCACCGCCAACCACACTGTACGCCGAAGACGAGGCCAATATCTCGGCGACCGCGCAGGTGCCGTGGTCGAAGGGGGGGATCTCGAACACTCCCAGCGGGCCGTTCCAGAACACGGTGCGGGCCGACTCCAGTCGCTGCGCGATTGCGGCAATGCTCGCGGGACCCACGTCGAGCGCCATCTGGTCGGCGGGGATCTGCTCGACCAGTTCCGCTCGCTCCGGATCATCGAGCGAAGGCGCGACCCGGTGGTCGACCGGTAGCAGGATCTCGGCCTTGCCGTCCAGCAGTCGGAGTGCGGTGTCGACCAGATCGGGCTCGACGAGTGACTTGCCGACGGGTTCGCCGCGCGCCAGCAGGAATGTGTACGCCATCGCGCCACCGATCACGATCGAGTCCGCACGCGAGGCCAGTGCTTCGAGTACCGCCAGCTTGTCCGACACCTTGGCTCCGCCGAGCACGCATACATAGGGCCGTTCCGGGTTTTCGCGCACCCGGGTCAGCGCCTCGACTTCGCGCGCCATCAGCAGTCCAGCTGCCGACTCTTCGATCAATCCCGGCAAGCCCGCGGTGCTCGCATGCGCGCGATGCGCGGTCCCGAACGCGTCGTTCACGTACACGTCGCAGAGTCGCGCGAGCGCGGCACAGAACTTCGCCTCGTTGCTCTCTTCGCCCGCGTGAAAGCGCAGGTTTTCGAGTAGCAGTGCATCGCCGTCGCCGAGTTCATCGATCTGCTTTTCGACTTCTGGGCCGATGCAATCCGCAGCCAGAGGCAGGTTCATCGCCTGTGCGACGGGGCGCAGCGAAAACTCGTCGACGCGCTGGCCCTTCGGTCTTCCCAGGTGAGAGGCGAGTACGACTCGACCTCCCTGTGAGCGCACGTGCTCGATCGTCGGAAGCGCCGCGCGGATGCGCGTGTCATCGGACACGCGACCATCGCGCAAGGGGACGTTCAGGTCGACGCGGATGAAGACGCGCCGACCTCGCAACGCGAGGTCGGTGACGGAGCGGGGCGCTTTCCCCGAACTCACAGCTTCGAGGCGACCATTCGAGCGAGATCAACCACGCGATTGGCGTAGCCCCACTCGTTGTCGTACCAGGACAGCACCTTGACCAGATTACCTTCGAGCACCTTGGTGTTCAGGCCGTCGACGATCGAGGAATGTGGGTTGCCCTGGAAGTCGATCGAAACCAGAGGTTCGTTCGATACGTCGAGGATCCCCTTCATGGGGCCATCGGCCGCCTTCTGGAAGGCCTCGTTGATCTGCTCTGCGGTCGCGGAGCGATCGATTTCGGCGACCAGGTCGACCACCGATACATCCGCGGTCGGGACGCGAATCGAGATACCGTCGAGCTTTCCGGCGAGATCGGGCAAGACCAGGCCCACGGCCTTGGCCGCACCGGTCGAGGTGGGGATCATCGACACACCGGCCGCGCGCGCGCGGCGCAGGTCCTTGTGGGGAAGGTCCAGGATCGACTGGTCGTTGGTGTACGCGTGCGTGGTGGTCATCCAGCCGCGCTTCAGCCCGAACTCCTGATTCAGGACCTTGGCCACCGGCGCCAGACAGTTGGTGGTGCACGAAGCATTGGAGATCACGTGGTGGTTGCTCGCCTCGTAGACCTCTTCGTTCACACCCAGGGCGATGGTGGCATCCGGCTCGCCCGCCGGCGCGCTGATGATCACCTTCTTGGCGCCAGCGCTGATGTGCTTCGCGGCGTCGGGCCGTTTCGTGAACAGACCCGTTGATTCGATGACGATGTCGACACCGAGTTCGCCCCAGGGGAGATTGGCTGGATCGCGTTCTGCGATGACCTTGATTTCGCGATCGCCGATGCGGATGCCGTCGTCGGTCGCTTCGACGTTCGCGTCGAGCCGGCCGTGTACGGAATCGTATTTCAGCAAATGGGCGAGTGTTGCGGGGTCGGTCAGGTCGTTGACCGCCACGAACTCGAGGTCACCATTACCGGCAATTCCACTCTTGAGAGCACTGCGCAGCGTGCAGCGCCCGATCCGTCCAAATCCATTGATGCCAACTCGAGCCATGCGGGGGATTCCTCCTTCAGGGCGCGCAGGATAGAGCCTGGGTAAACCAGCGTCAATTGGCGGAAAAACGGCCATCTGGGCCATTGCCGCCGCTCCGGAGGAGTGTCCGGGCGACCTGATCGGAAATGCGGGCTAGCCTCCGCGATGTGATCATCGGTACCGGCATCGACATCCAGGAAATCGCGCGGGTCGAACTCGCGCTGGAGCGCCGCGGCGACCGTATACGCCAGCGCCTGTTTACGCCCCAGGAACGCAGGGATTGCGAACGCCGGGCTCGTTCGGGACGCCATTTTGCGCTGCGCTTTGCCGTTAAGGAAGCCGGTATGAAAGCGATCGGTACGGGTTGGAGACGAGGCGTAGCCTGGACGGACTTCGAGATCCTCGAAACGCCACGCGGTCTCCAGCTGCGCTTGCACGCTCGTGCGCTCGAGATTGCCCGGGAACGCGGTTTCGAGCGGGCCTGGGTCGATGCGTCCTGGACCCGCAGACACGCGGTGGCCCAGGTGGTGCTCGAGTCGCTTTCCACCGGAACGGAGAGGGCATGAAACGCTGGTTGATGCGGGGTCTGGCGCTGGTGGCTGTGCTGGCCGGAATCGTTGCCGTGGTGGAGTGGTGGTCGTTTCGCGCCGGAACCCAGAAGGAAGGGCCGGAGGCGCGCGGTAGCCGCGTGATTCCCGAGTTGGCACAAGCCGTGGAAATCCTGCGTGATCCCCTTGGCGTGCCGCATGTGAAATCGACGCGCAGCGACGATGCCTCCCTGGCTCTCGGTTTCGTCCACGCTCAGGATCGGCTCTGGCAGATGGAGATGCTGCGTCGAGCCGCACGTGGAACGCTCTCCGAGGTGTTTGGGGCGAGTACCGTCGATGAGGATCGCCTCGTTCGAACCCTGGGTCTGGGACGCGATGCCGAGGCCGAGGTGACGCAGTTGTCCGGATCCGCAGCCCGGACACTCGATGCCTATTCCGCCGGCGTGAACTCCTGGATCGAACACCTTCGCAGCGGCGAGGCGCCGCTGCCCTACGAGTTCGAGTTCCTGGAGTACGAACCCGAACCCTGGAGCCCCGCCGATACACTCGCGATCTTGCGCCTGCGCGCCTGGAACACCGGGCGTTCTCTGGGTGCGAGTCTCCTGCTCGATCAGTTGGTGCGCGAAGTAGGAGGCGTACCCGCGCGCGATTTCTTCCCGACCCGACCCGAGGACGGAGCCCACGACCCGCTGGGGCCCGTTCTCGAACTCGGCAAGGCGGCCGACCGGCTGGCGAGCATCGTCGGCATGAACGGACCCGTGGGCAGCCTGGGCTTCGTCGTCTCGTCGGAGCGCTCGGCCACGGGTGGGGCGATTCTCGCAAACGATCCACACGTGCAATTCGGCGTTCCCGCACTCTTCTATCTGGCGCATCTGCGCGTGAACGACGACAACGTGTCCGGTGCAACCTGGCCGGGGGTTCCGCTGTTCTTTGCCGGAAACAACGGAGAGATCGCCTGGGGTCAGGTCGCGCTACACGCCAGCGTGTCGGATCTCTTCGATGAGACCTTCCATCCGACCGATCCACTGCGTTTCGATCGCAATGGTCGCTGGCGCAAGGCCGTTCGTCGGGTCGAGACCATACAGATCAAGGACGCCGAACCTCTCGAGGTCGAAGTTCTTTCGACCCATCACGGACCGGTACTCCGCTCCATGGAGCCCGAAGAAACGCGCGTGCACACGCTTGCGCTGCGCTGGACCGGGCATCACAAGCGCAGTGGTTTCGAAGCGCTGTTGCGCGTGCAGCGCGCGGGCGATTGGGACGAATTCCGCAAGAGTCTGAGGCGGCTGCCCGCCCCAGCAGCGACCTTCCTGTACGCGGATCGCGAAGGCCATATCGGTACGCAAGTCGCTGGGCATCTGCCGGTGCGCGCAATCGAGACCGGTCTGCTGCCGGTGACCGGCGGTTCGAGTTTCTACGACTGGCGTGGATTCATGGATTTTGACGGTCTGCCCAGTTCGTATGGCGACAAGCCGTGGATCGTCGTGTCGACGCATCCCGACGCTGCGGATTTCAAGGCTCCGATCGTCTGGCTGTGGAGCAGTCCCGCGGGGGCCCGGCGCATCGGCGGGCTGCTTTCGTCGAGTCGGCACATCGATCTGGAACGCGTACTGGAGGTTCAGCGAGACCGCGGCTCCCATCGCGGCCGCTCGACGGTTCGCTATCTGGTCGATGATGTCGAACCCACGGCCGAGCACGCCAGACGTATTCGAACGCTCCTGCTCGATTGGGATGGTCGCGCGGTCGAGGACTCGATTGGCGCGTCGGTCTATCACGTGTTTCGTCAACGGCTCACCGTGCGGCTTTTGCAGGACCGCTTCGAGAAGGCCGACGAGCGGTTGGAGCAGATCACTGCGAACACGGGTCCGTTGCCGGGCATCGTGCTGGCGCGCTATCTGGACCGCGCACGCGATCGCCAGTTGAAGGGCGTGGTCGAGCAAGCCCTCGACGACACCTGGCGTCATATGCGCACGCACGTCAGTTCCAATCCAAAGAAATGGAACTGGGGGCGCCTACACCAGGTTCGTTTGAAGCACGACTTCGAGAAGTTGGGTATCGGGCGCGTACAGCTGGCCGGACAACCTCTGGGGTTGGGCCCGTTTCCGGCGGCCGGGGGGCCCGATTCTGCCTGGACGATGTACCACCGCAGCCTGCCCGAGAACGAGGCGGAAGTGGGACCGGCGCTTCGCTACGCCGTCGATATGTCGGATGCTGACCACGCGCAGATCGGTCTGGCCGGTGGACAGTCGGGGCACGCCGGGCACCCCAACTATTCGGATGCGCTCCAGGACTGGCTGGCGGGTCGCGCGCGGCCCCTGTGGATGCACTGGAGCGATGTTTCCTATCATCAAGTTGGAAAGTGGGAATTGCGACCGACGGGTGACTGAGCGACGGGGATCTCCCGCGCTCCGGTCGCAAGACTCCATGGGGTCTGAGCGACGCGCATGATCGTCTATATCCACGTTCCGGGGTTCTACGCGGTCATTGAACAGGCCGATGACAGCGGCTTGCGCGGCCGCCCCGTGATCGTCGGGGGCAATCCCGGCAAACGCGGAACGGTCACGAGCGTGAGCCGTGAGGCGGCCCAGTTCGACATCGTCACGGGCATGCGGGTGGAAGAGGCCCTGAAGCTGTGCCCCGAAGCGGAAATCCGGCCCACGCGTCTCAAGCGCTACCGCGAGGTTGGCGCGGAGATCCGGGCGTTATTGCGCAACGAACACGAACGCATCGAGGAGTTCAAGCCCGGCGGTACCTTCATCGAACCGCTGCCTTCCGTCGATCCCGTAACGACGGCCGCTGAACTCTGTGTGCGTCTGAAGACCGAACTGGGACTGGCTGCATGCGCGGGCATCGGTCCGAGCAAGTACGTGGCGTACATGGCCGCGAATCACTCGGGCGAGTCGGGTCTTCGAGAAGTGAAGCTCGATGAGGTGCGCGAATTCCTGGGCGGCTTCGCGGTCACCGAGATCTGGGGATTGGGTCCGAGCAGCGCAGAGAAACTGGCCGAAAGCGGATTTCAGCGCATTTCCGACCTGCAAGACCTCGCCGTGGAGGAGTTGAAAGAGATCGTCGGGCGCAATGCCGATCAGTTCTTGCAACTTGCGAGGGGTGAAGACGACGACCCACTCAAACCGAATCCGCGGCCAAAGTCGATCTCGCAGGAGCGCACGCTCGATGAGCCGACTGTGGACTTGCGTTCGTTAGGTGAAGAAATCCAGGAACTCGCGGGCCTGATCGAGACCCTGCTCGCGCGCGAACGTCGCGCTGCCGGCACTCTGACGCTCGGTCTCGCCTACGTGGATGGTACGCAGATCACACGTACTCAGTCCGTCGATCCAGCGATCAGCACGCGCGCTGAAATTGCCGAGGTGGCGTTGCAACTCCTGGTGAGGGCCCGCGCGGGCGTGCGTCGCGCACGCCGCCTGAAACTGCAGGTGACCCGGCTTCGCAGCGTTTCCGACAGCGGCGACAATCGCCAGTTACGGCTGTTCTGAGGCGACCCCCGAGGGTGCGCGCTGGCGGAAGCCGAGGGCGGCGGACAGTAGCGTCGGAATCAGCACCATCGTGAAGATCATGGCGACGATCAGTCCCGATACCAGCACCGCTCCGAGACCGCGATAGAGTTCGGAACCCGATCCTGCCGCAAGTACCAGAGGCAGTAGGCCGAATGCGGTCGTGCACGTGGTCATGAAGATCGGCCGGACACGGCTCGACAGCCCGTCGAGGACGGCTTGGTTCAGTTCCAGACCTTCGTCGAGTCGCAGCAGGGTCTGATGCACGATGAGGATCGCGCTATTGACGACGACCCCGATCAGGATGACGAAGCCCATCATCGTGATCGTGTCGAGTTTCACGCTGGAATCGAAGGCCGACAGGAGCTTGAGCCCGACCAGTCCACCGGTGACGGCGAACGGAACCGTCATGATGATGACCAGCGGAAGCGTGAACGACTCGAAAAGGCTGGCGAGCAGTAGATAGGTGATGAAGATCGCCAGGGCGATCACGCCGTAGAGTTGAAGTTCGGTGCTCGCGAGGTCAGCGGCATTTCCGGTGAACTCCACGGCGTAGCCCAACGGGAGCCTGGCGCGATGCCCACGCAAGACCTCATCCAGATTGGCGACGGCCGTGCCCAGCGGTAGCTCTTTTTCGATGCCCAGGGAGACCTTCACGATCCGGTCCATGTCCAGGTGCTCGATCTTGGTCGGTCCTGCCCGTGCATCGACTCGCGCGACGTCGGCGAGTTGGATGGTCTGGCCGGCGGGCGTGTCGAGCACGATGTGGCCGAGTTCGCGGTCGCTGGTGACCGCTCCTTTGGGCGCTTGCAGGCGCAGATCGATCTCGCGGCCCTGATCGTCGTAGGTTCCCACGAGCAGACCGTTGACGGAGGCTTCGACCACCGTTCCGACTTCAGAAACCGACAGTCCGACCTCGGAGGCGCGCGCGCGATTCACATCGACCACGTACTCCGGCTTGCCTTCTTCGAAACTCACGTCGGTGAAGGTCACGCCGTCGACCTTTGCCAGGTCGAACTCGATATCGTCTGCGATCTTGCGGATCTGCCTCAGTTCGGGTCCGGTGACGACGAGATTGATCTTGCCCCCACCGATTCTGCCGGTGCGGATCAGTGGCATCTGACTGACGCCGGCGCCCTTGACCCCGGGAATCCCCGTGACGATTCCCCTCACGGTGTCGACGAAGGCCTGAAGCGTCTGCTTGTCCTTATGTTCCTCTTTGAGAACGACTCCGAGGAAAGCTCGCTCATAGCGCACCACCGAGAACATTCGATAGACCTCGGGCTGGGCGAGAATCTGTCTTTCGGCGGAACCGATAATGCGTTCGATCTGGGGCAGGTTATAGCCGGGTGGGGTGCGAATCGAGGCGAAGACCAGGTTGCGGTTGCCTTCCGGCAGGTAGTCCCGGTCGAGCAGGCTGACCCGGCCGATGACGAGCGCCGCGATCGGAATACCGACGATCACGGCGACCTTGCGCCAGTTCTCTTTCAGGATCCAGTCCACCTTGGCGGTCAGCCACAAAGAGAAGCGGCCCACGAGTCGACCGCCAATCGACTCTCGAAGCGGCTTGTTGAGCAGGTTGGCCGAGAGCATCGGGATCACGGTCATGGACACGAAGAGCGACAACGCGACCGCAATCGAGATCACGATCGCCATGTCCCGGGAGATCTGACCTACCTCGTCCTCGATCAGGAGGACCGGCAAGAAGACGACCAGCGTCGTGAGTGTCGAAGCGAGAATGGCACCCCAGACTTCTGTGGTTGCGTCTCCCGCGGCCCGCGCCGCGCCCTTGCCCATTTCTCGATGTCGGAAGACGTTCTCCACCACCACGATTGCACTGTCGAGCACCATGCCCGTCACGAAGGTCAGGCCTGCGAGTGAGATGATGTTCAGCGATCGACCGAGAGCCGCCATGAAGATGAATGTCGAGATCAGAGAGATCGGGATCGAAAGTCCCAGCACGAGAATCGCGCGACCGCTGCGCAGGAAGAACAAGAGGACGGCGATCGCGAGCGCCGCGCCCAGGACCACGTTCGAACGCACGAGGGCCAGTGCTTCTTCGATGTAGATCGAGGCATCGTAGACCAGGCGCAACTCGATGCCGCGGTCGCGATTGCGCTCGTTGACCTGATCGACGACTTCGCGCACCTTGGTCATCACGTCGAGGGTGTTCGAACCCGTTTTCTGGATGGCGCCAAAGATGATTGCCGGTTCGCCGCTCTGGCGGATGACGAAAGTTCTTTCCTCGTTGCTCATTTCGACATCGGCCACGTCTTTGACGCGGATCGAGCCAAAGGCATCTCGCGAGACGATCGTCTGTTCGATGTCCTCGAGGCGTCGGTATCGACCCTCGGTGCGCACACCGTAGCGGCGATTGCCTTCGTCGAAACCGCCCGCCTTGATCGTTCGATTCTCCTGGATCAGGGCCTGGCGAACCTGGTCGACCGAGATGCCGCGTTGTGCGAGCGCCGCCAGATCGACCGTTACGTGGACTTCGCGTTCCTCGCCGCCGAAGAACCAGACCTGGCCCACTCCCGCAACGCGCTCCAGTTGCGGCTTGATGACGTCGTCCGCATAGGGGCGGACATCGTTGAGGTCCTGCCCGGGGGCGAGCAAGACGATCCAGCCTACGGGCGACTGCTCGACGGAGTTGACCGCGCGCACGATCGGCTCTTCGATGTCATCCGGAAGGTCGCGAACGGCCGCCAGTTTTTCAGATACGTCGATGCGCGCGACGTCCTTGTTCGTACCCCACTCGTACTTGAGTACGATCTGGCTGCGACCCTCCGAGGAGGTGGATTGCATCTCCTTCAGGTTCTCGAGGGTGTTGAGCAGTTCCTCCTGGCGGGCCGTGACTTCTTCTTCGACCTCGAGTGGACCTGCGCCGAGATACCAGGTTTCGACCGAGATCTCTGGTTTGTCGACGGTCGGGATCAGCTGCACGGGCAGCCGGTAGAACGACAGGATTCCGAAGGTGGCGCAGAACAACACGCCGACGATCACGCTCACCGGATAGCGGATCGAGACCTCGACGAGCTTCATTCCTTGACGACCTCCGCGACGCGCTCAGGAATCCGAAGCTTCGGGGCGTCCTGCTTCGAGCTGGGTGGGTAGCTTGGGCAGACCCGGAGTGGGCAGGTCTACGATCTGGATCTCGCGGCCCTCGGAGAGTTCCTCGTTGCCTGTGACCACGACCCAGTCTTCGGTCGTCAGGCCCGACAGCACATGCCAACGGTCGCCGACGGCCTGACCGATCTCGATCTCGCGCCTTTCTGCGTGTTCTTCGCTCGCGATGAAGACGTACGGGTGAGCCTTCGAGCCGATCACTGCATCTTTTGGCACCAGGAGGGCGTCGTGGATTTCGTGAGTGAACTTCACACTTGCAGACATGCCCGGTTTGAGTTCGTGCCGGAGGTTGGGCACCAGAATGCGTACGGGAAAGCTGCGGCTTTCCAGTGACGCGTCTGGGATGATCTTCCAGAGCAGTCCTTCGAAGGTTCGGCCGGGGAAGGCCGTAACGGAGACCTCGACCGGCATGCCCTCTTTGATCTGTGACAGGTAGCGTTCGCTAATGCTGGCGACGGCCAGCATATTGTCGATGCGCTTGAGGTGCACGATCTTGTCGCCGCGTTCGAGATAGGTGCCCGCTTCCAGGAAGACATCCGAGACCACAGAGTCCATGGGTGCGCGCACCGAGAATTCGCGAAGTGCTTCCTCGCCGCGCGTGAGTCGGGCGCGGGCTTCGGCGACGTCGGCTTCGGCGCGTGCGAGTGCCGTCCGCTTATCGTCCCGCTCGCCCTCGGAGATCACGTTCTTCTTGAACAGCGCCTGGGTGCGCGCAAGTGCGCGTTGTGCGTCGTCGAGGGTCGCCGATGTCCTGCGCACGGCCGCGCGCAGTTCGGCGAGTTCCAGGCGGTGTTCGGTCGAATCGATCTCGACGACCAGGTCGCCCTTGTGCAACGTGTCGCCGTCTTCCATGTGGCGCGACAACACGAAGCCTTCTTGACGCGTCGAAAGAACGACCTGTGAAACGGGATGGAGCGTGGCCTCTCGCTCGAGAAAAGCGCCCTCCACGCGCTCTTGCACCACGCGCACGACCGCAACAGGCGTCGCCTTGTCTTTCGAATCCGGCGGCCCCTTCTTCTCGGCGGTGTCGGAACAGCTCGTTGCGACAACGGCGAGCAGCAGGGCAAGAACTCCTCGAATGCTCTTCGAGAAGCCTCGCGCGTGAGGAAAAACCCTCGGCACATCACGTGTTTACCTGTCCTGGCCGGGGCCCGTCAAGGGCTTCGACCGGGACCGAAGTCAGGGACGCCGCTAAAGCCCACCCGGGGCGCTTTCCGAAGGGTAGAGCGGAGGAGCAGCCGTGGCCGAAGACAGCAGCGACGAACGAAGAAAATTCCATCGCGTACACACCGAATCCCTGGTGTCGATCGCCCGCGTGGATTCCGGCGACAGCCTGGCCCAGGCCCTCGATGTTTCGATCGGCGGGATTCGCTTCCAGACCGTCGGCCTGGATCTCCAGGTCGGTGAGCGGATACGCGTATCGCTGACGCTGGGCGACAAGACCGTCGACATCGTCGGCGAACTGGTGCGCGTCACGGACCTCGACACGTTTACCCAGGAACTGGGATTGTCATTCCTGGAGATCGATCCGGAGGTACTCGAGTTGCTCCAGCAGTACCTGCCGGAGCCTCACGAGATCGAGCCCGCCGACCAGTAACGGCGCGTACGCTTTCGGCGTCTGCGCTTGAGAGCGGCTTCGATGTCGTCCAGATGGGCAGCGACTTCCCGGTGCCCGGCCTGGATGGCGCGTTTGCTCTTGTGGAATTCCAGCGCGCGGATTCCGCGCACATCGGGTGCGATCACCACGTCGACGGGGTCATTGGCCAGACGGTGCCGGGCGAGTTCGTGTTCCAGTACCGTCATCGATGCGGTAAGGACCTCGAAGAGATTCGGTCCACTCTCGTCGCTTACGGCCCCGGCATTGGAGCGGCTGCCCTTGCGGCGAAAACGCGCGAGTCCCTTCTCGATCGTTTCCGACACCCGGCCGCCGATGCTGAGTTTCGTGCCGTTCGTCTTGCGCGAGATGATCTCGCGGACCGGTTGGGCGTGCAGATTGACTGCGACTCGAACATCGACGTCGAAGGATTCCAGATCCGAAACCGGTACCGGATTGCGCAACGCGCCATCTACGAGCAGTTGCTTGCCCATGCGATGGGGTACGAAGATGCCGGGAATCGAGATGCTCGCACGCACGGCGTCGACCACGCGCCCCTTGTCCATCAGGACTTCTTCGCCGGTCACCAGATCGACGGCGACGGCGGCGAACGGGATCGCCAGGTCTTCGATGCGCCAATCGCCCAGCAGGCCCTGGAGCCACTCTGTGGCGCGCTCGCCCGACACGAGCCCGGAGCGGGGCCAGACCGGATCGAAAAGGCGCATCACATCGGCCCATTCGAGTTCCGCCACCTGGCGTTCGAAGTTCTCGAGCTGGCCTGCGGCGTAGATCGCTCCGACCAGAGCGCCGATGCTCGTGCCCACGATCGCATCGATCTGGACGCCGGCTTCGCCGAGAGCCTTCAGAACCCCGACATGGGCGAGTCCTCGGGCACCGCCCGCGCCCAGGGCCAGGCCGAGCGTGTGCCGCTTCTGGCTGCGTTTGCTCCCAGGCTGCATGAGGCGGAGCGTAGTCATTCGACCGCCGAGCCGCTAAGCTGCCGATTCAAATGAGCGATTTCCATCAGAGCGGAGCGACGACCACCCTGCACCGGCTGGGCCCCCCCAATGTGGGCCGCCTGGAGGGCGAGTTGAAACACTTCGCGCGCGACCGGCCCATGGGGCTGGTGCTGCCCTGTCTGTACACGGAGATCCAGGGACCCGGGCTCCCGGGCATCCTCGAGGTCTTGCGTGAGGTCACCTATCTGCAGGAGGTGATCGTCAGCGTCTCGGGGACCGCGGACGCGGAAAAGTTCCGGGACGTTCAGAAATACTTCGAAGCCCTGCCCAACGCGCTCTGCATCTGGAGCAGCGGTCCGACCGTGGGCGAGTTGCTCAATCAGTTGCGTTCCAGCGGTTTGGCGCCAGGGCCGGACGGGAAGGGCCGGGCGGTCTGGATCGGTGCCGGCTACGCGCTGGCGCGCGGCCAGACCGACGCACTCGCATTCCACGATTGCGACGTATTGAGTTACGACCGCGAGTTTCTGGCGCGCCTTTGCTTTCCCGTCATCCATCCGAATCTCGACTACGACTACTGCAAGGGTTACTACGGCAGAGCGACCGACCGACTTCACGGTCGTGTGACGCGCCTTTTCCTGACCCCGTTACTGGCCGCCCTCAAGCAGACTCTGACCGAGTTACCGCTCATTGGATTCATTTCGAGCTTCCGGTATCCACTGGCCGGAGAGTTCGCCATGAAGACCGCCCTGGCGCGTCAGGTACGCATTCCAAGCGACTGGGGTCTGGAGATCGGTCTACTCGCCGAAGTATTCCGCACCGCTTCACCCCATCGAATCTGTCAGGTGGAACTCTGCGACAACTACGATCACAAGCATCAGGAGCTATCCGCTGAGGACGCCACGCGCGGTCTGCACCGCATGGTGATCGATATCGCATCGACGTTGTTCCACAACCTGGCGAGTGTGGGCGTGCAGTTCGATGCGGGTTTCCTGAACACCCTGTGCGCCGGTTATCTGCGCCAGGCCCAGGACACGGTTTCTTCCTACGCGGACGACGCGCTGATCAACGGATTGCGCTTCGACCAGCACGACGAAGAACTCATGGTCGAGACCTTCACGTCCGGTCTGCGCGGTGCGGGCCTGACATTCGTGGGCGATCCCGCACCCAAGCGCCTGATTCCGAACTGGCACCGCGTGAGCGCCGCGCTGCCCGAGTTCCTGGCCGATCTGCGCTACGCCGCAGAGATCGACCGCCGCGGCTGATCCGATCCTGAGGCGTTCTGCCGCGGTCTGTAGCGCCTGGCGATTCTTCGGCCCCCGGCATCTAGAAAACTCCGGTCCGTGACGATGAGTGGAGAAGCCCCTGGAGGGGCTCCACTCCGAAACGGAAAACGAATGAGCGGATCCCGAAGGCGAGGTCGTAGCGGTAGCTCCCAGGGCGGCGGAGCCTCCGAGCGCCAGGGCCGACCAAGCGGACGAGATGGAAGCGGACGAGACGGGAGCCGAGGCAATGGTCGCGGCCGTGGCGGTAGAGGTCAGCCGCATTCGCGCGGGGGCAGGTCCGGCCAGAATCCCGATCGCAATCGCCACTCGAGTAGCGAGCGCGCAGACGCACCGATCCTCAGTGAGCTGACGGATCTGACACCCTTCAGTGTGTTCTGTGCGTTCCATCTGTTCATTACCGAACGCGATGGCTACCGGGAGCAGAGACCGAGCGAGGTCGCCGCGCGCTTCCAGATGTCCGAAGACGAACTGCTCGACTATCTGGACGAGAATGATCTCTCCGAGGAGATCCTCAAGGAACGTCAGTTCGATCTGCCCGGTGCGCGGCTCGACATTCGCGTGGCTCCCATGGGCATCAGTCGCGTGGAACTCGCGCGCACGATGTACCAGGAGTTTGAGGAATCGGCCTGACAGGTGAGTCTCAGAAAGGCGGGTTCTCAGACGGACGCGCTTCTCAGACGACGCGAGCGCCCAGGTAGACGAAGAACCCTCCCACAGCGACTCCGAAGACACCGGCCACGCGAGTGACGGCCAGGTCGGCGGACTCCGGATCTCCCATGAAATCGAGCACGCCCGCGGCCATCGTGCGATAGGCGCCCGGCAGGATCAGGAGCAGTCCGCCCGCGACCGCGCTCATGAACACGCCGAACCAGAACAACGCCAGTTCAGCCCCGGCGTCCGAATTCCGGCCGCTGATCAGCATCGCCAGTCCGAGGCCCGCAACCACGACGCCCAGTGCGCGAACCCGCCCATTGGTGGCAACCATCTGGCGATAGAACAAGAGCGTCGCCTGCGGCGCGAAGACGAGCGGCGCGCGGCTGGCGATGATCAGGATGCCTAGCACGATGCACACTGCGGACACGGCGCACTCCGGGAGGTTGGTGCCCAGGACTGGAATCGAACCAGCACTCCCTTGCGAGAACTAGGTCCTGAACCTAGCGCGTCTACCAATTCCGCCACCTGGGCAGGTGTCGCGAAGCGAGCGGGCACGGTAGCTGAATGGCGGGACCCGGGCCAGGGTTGTTTTGGCCCCGTTCAACCGGCCAGTGCCGTCTCGGTGGCTTCGAT
>JAAELY010000498.1 GCA_024226335.1 bacterium | reverse complement strand
GCGCAACCCACGGCCAGAGCATGACTTGCACAGCGGTACGATAGGCCGATGACGGCCGACTACTTCCCTCTGCGCGCCCTGCTGCTGACGGTCTCAGGCTGGGTCAATCGCGAGCAGCAGCACACGATCGAGTACCTGGTCGAGGAGAACCGCGTCCTCAAGGAGCAGTTCAAGGGTCGGAAGCTCCGGCTGAACGATGACCAACGTCGGCGCCTGGCCGCGAAAGGCAAGCAGCTCGGGCGACGCCTACTGAATCGCGTCGCGACCATCGTCACGCCGGACACCATCATGCGCTGGCACCGTCGGCTGATAGCGCTCAAGTGGACCCACGTGAAGTCCACGCCTGCTCGTCGCGGGATCATGAAGGCAATCCGAGAGCTCATCGTGCGCATGGCTCTGGACAATTCGACCTGGGGATACACACGGATCCAGGGCGAGCTGAAGGACGTCGGCCACCGCGTCGGACGAGGCACGATCGCGAGCACGCTCAAGGACAACGGCATCAAGCCAGCGCCGGATCGTCCCTCGTCGTGGAAGGCGTTCCTCAAAGCGCACTGGGGCGGGATCGCTGCGACGGACTTCTTCACCACCGAGGTCTGGACCCCGAGAG
>JAAELY010000497.1 GCA_024226335.1 bacterium | reverse complement strand
GCTGCGAAGCGCGATGCATCCGCCTGCGCTGCGTCGCGCGACCCTCTGCAGATCTACGGATCTGCGATCGGATCACGCTGCTTGCTCAGGCGGCGACTCCCGCTTCTCGCTCGATTCCTCCCTGTGCAGAGATTCCCTAGCGGTCCGGTGGGCGCTCGATATTGATCAGGCCAGGGCCCTGCTCCGTCTGGATCGTCGTGTGATGGATCCGGTACTCCTGGTGGAGCAGTTGGTGGACCACCCGCCGGACACTTTCGGCGTCGGCTCCCGCCTCCAGATCGATGTGGGCGCTCATCGAAAGGAATCCCGAGGTCACCGTCCAGATGTGCAGATCGTGGATCGACTGGACCCCCTGGATTTCCCCGACCCGTGCGGCGATCTCGTTCAGATCCAGGTGTCCGGGGGCGCCTTCGAGCAGGATGTGCGCGGACTCGCGCACCAGGCGAATCGCCGAGTAGACCAGCAGTCCGGCGATCAAGAGCCCGACCAGGGCGTCGGCCATCGCGAAGTCCCAGAAGTAGATGCAGGCCGCGGCGAAGATCGCGGCGATCGAACCCAACAGGTCGCCCAGGACGTGCAGGAAGGCGCCGCGCACGTTCAGGTTGTCGTGCGCGCCGTGCGACAGGATGGCCGCCGAGATTGCGTTCGCGATCAGACCCACGACCGCTACGCCGAACATCAGCGGCGCATCGATTTCGGGCTTGGCCGAAGTCGTCAGGCGTTCGATCGATTCGAGTGCGATTCCGACGCTGACGCCGCCGAGCAACATGCCGTTGAACAGCGCTGCCAGGATCTCCAGGCGGCCGTAGCCAAAGCTCTTGCTGGCCGTGTGCGGCTTCTGGCTCAAGCGCGCCGCGAATAGCGCCACGCCCAGGGCGCCCGCGTCGGTCAGCATATGGCCCGCGTCGGCCAGAAGGGCGACCGAGCCCGAGAGCCAGGCGCCGATCGCCTCGAATACCAGGATCGTGGTCGTCAGCGTGAAGGCGATGCGCAGGCGTCGCTCACTGCCCGAGTCCGCGGGCGGATGAACATGCCCGTGGGCTTCGTGGCCGTGCGCGTGATCGTGCGTCAAGGCCATAAGGTCCACTCTACCCGGGTGTCACACAAGCCCGCCTCTCCGGTTTACAATCAACGGTGAAAGAGGTGTGTGCATGTCCGGTCCGTGGCTTCTGCCTAGTATCGCAGTGATTTTCCTTGTCCTGGTGGGCCCGGTGGGGTCCGTTCTGGGCATCCTGGGTCCCGGCCTGGGATTCGGCCTGTTTCTCAGCGCTGTCGCTCTCTCCGCGGTGAGCGTCATTGGCCTGTCGGGGGCGGCCGCCTTCGCCAGCGCGACGGATCGACCCTGGCGCAAGCAGGCTTTGCGAGCCTCGCTGGTGCCTTTCCTGATCGTGTTGCCGGTCGTGCTGTTCAGCCAGACGGGCGCGGGTCCCGCGATCAACGATGTCTCGACGGATCTGGAGGATCGTCCCCAGATTCTGCCGGACGTGGGAGCGGCGCCTGGATCCTCCGCTAAACCGCCCGAGGTGCTCGAGCTCTTTGCCAACCAACAGCGCGAGAGCTACCCGGACATCCGGCCCCTGATCCTGCAATCTCCGCCCACAGAGGCCTTCCCGCGCGCCCTGGCGGTCGCACGGGAGATGCCGTCCTGGAAGGTCGTCGGCCACAACGAAGCCGCTGGTCGCATCGAGGCCATCGCGACTTCATCGGTCTTTCGCTTCGTAGACGATATCGTCGTGCGTGTGCGCCCGGACGGATCTGGCACGCGCGTCGACCTCCGCTCGCGTTCCCGTATGGGTCGCAGCGATTTCGGCGCGAATGCGGCACGGATCCTGGACTATCTCTCGGCACTCCAGTCGCGCTGAGGTCGGCCCGGAGCGCGATCAGCCGCCGCTGGCCTTGAGCGCTTCCTCGATCATTGCGGACATGGCTTCCGGTGAACGGGCACGCACCTTCTTGCCGCCGATGTACAGACTCGGGGTACCGCGCACGTCGTTCGATTGGCCTTCCGAGAAATCCGAGCTGACCTTCTTCTCGTAGGCCGCCTTGTTCTTGGCCAGATCCGCCTTGAAACGCTCGACATCGAGACCCGCCTTCTGCGCGTACTCCTCGAACTTCGAGGAATCCAGCGAGCGGTGGTTTTCGAACAGCACGTCGTGCATCTCCCAGAACTTGCCCTGCTCGGCAGCGGCCATGGAGGCCACGGCAGCGGGGCGAGCCGATCTGTGGAAGCTGAGCGGGAAATGCTTGAACACGAGCTTGACCTTGCCCTGATTCTTCTCGAGCACTTCTTTCAACACCGGGCGCACGCGATCGCAGAACGGGCACTGGAAGTCGGAGTACTCGACCAGCTCGATGGGCGCATCGGGATTGCCCAGGACCGGAGATCCGGCTGTGTTGATCTTGTGGACCTTGTTGAAATCCTCGGGCGGTGGACCCGGTCGCTTGGCCGGTGCGGCCGCGAGGCGCTTCTGGCCCGCTTCGAGTGCGGTCAACTTGGCGAGGATCTCGTCCTGCTTGGCGCTGATGGCGTCAACGTCGGCCTTTGAAGCGCTTCCCGGAGGCTGACAGCCGAGGCTGCCGACCAGAACAAGTAAAGCGAAACCAACCACCGCTAGGTGTCTCATGCGATCCTCCGTTGGGGGGCCTTTCCCGCGGCCCATCTTGATGCCCCGTCGATTGCTCGTGAACTGTATTTGCCGGATCGGGGAATTTCCAGCCAGTTCCTGATCGGACTCAGCTGCGTTGTCTATACCAGGCACGAATGCCCAAGAGCAACAATAGCTCCGGCAGTGCGAATGCCATGAAGTAGAAGTAGGCGACTGTCTGCTGAAGTGTCAGTGGATCCTGGTCGGGCGTCCAGAATTTCGGACGGATTGCGATCCGACTGTCGTTTTCGGCGAGCCACCAGAAAGAGTTCATGAAAAGGTCTTTTCCGTATAGCGACGAGAGCAGGCGATTCGACGCGAAGTCGCGATCGCCGATGACCACGATGCGCGCTTCGCGATCGCCCCGTGGATAGCTTCCGGCGGCAGCGATCGGGATCTCCAGGTCCTGGAGTTCTTCTGCGTCCGCCCGGATCGGTCGCCCGGCGAGCGCGCCTTCGACGTCGCGCTCGACCCAGGCGTGGCGGCTGGAGTACGCCAGATTTTCGAGGCGGTCCTTCGGCTGGGGCTTGCGCTGGCGGCGGATCGGCCGGGCTCCGGGATTCAGGACCATCGTGCGATTGCTCATTTTGCGCGTGACCGGATGATCGGCCGAGAACCTGTGTGTGATCAGCGAGATGGCTTTTGAATCCCGAAGCAACGGGCTGGTCGCACGGTCCGCCACGATGCCGTCTCCGATGCCGAACCCCCAGCGTTCCAGCAGTTCGATCAGATTTGTCTGCGTACCCGGCTCGAGCAGGACGAGGAGCCGACCGCCGTTTTCGAGGTAGCGCTCGATCGAAGCGATTTCCGGCTCGAGAAAGCCCCGCTCCGGGGCGGCGATGATCAGGACATCGGCATCGTCTGGCACGTCTTTTTGTGACGGCCCGATACTCGCGCGAGCCTCTACGCCCTCATTGCGCAGCAGTTCTGCAACCCCGGAGAAACCGTTGCCGGCCTGGCTGGCCAGATCGATCTCGCCGTGACCGATCACGAAATAGCCGCGCAACGGGCGCGACTGGCCGCGGGACAGCCGCGCGATCGAATTCGTGATGTTCTCTTCGGACGGATATCCGATGGGGTCGCAACGCGCTTGGGCGCAGGCCACGACTGTGGTGTTGTAGCTCCCGAAGACTTCGGCCGCGTGACGCGGTGCATCTTCGTATCTGACGTCGTGAACCGAGAGGTGCGAGCAATCGGCCTCATAGGCTTTCACGAGCAGGCGCACG
This sequence comes from bacterium, assembly GCA_024226335.1. Lineage (NCBI taxonomy): Bacteria > bacterium. The sequence goes on along the minus strand of JAAELY010000497.1, from coordinate 61,849 downwards.
TCTCGGGCGACCAGGCTGTCCTCGAAGAAGTACAGGTCGAGGTTCGTCGTCGGCCCGGCTTCCTCGAGTTCCGCGCAGATCTGGTGGCTCTGATCGGAGAGCGAGTAGTTTTGAGCCACGGTCAGATCGATTCGCGCACCCCAGTCGCGTCCCAGGTAGTTGATTCCCACGACGACCGCGAGCACGCTCACCCCGATGCCCGACCAGCGCCAGACGATCCTCTTCGAGAGTGCCCCCGAAAACCCGCTGATCTTGCGACTGTTCGCGATCGCGGCGGCGGCGAGCAGCACTGGACCCACGATCAGATTGGCGATTGAAAAAGGGGAGAGCTGGTCGGTCGCGTAGTACGCGCCCAGGCCTGCGAGGATCATCACGAGTCCGACTCCGTGCAATGCGCGCACTAGCGGGCCCTCGAGAGATCGATCGATGCCATCGATACGGTGATGCCCAAAGCCACGATGCCGCCGAAATACAGACCGTGACGCAACTCGATCACGCCGCGCGGAAACGAATCGTAGTGGGCCAGCAGGGAGATCTCGCGCAGAAAGCGGGCCACGCCTTCACTCACGGAGTTCGAGAGCCAGTTGAAGTCGAGGATCACGAAGGGGATCGCGTAGGCGAGCACCGCCGCCACGATCTGGCTCCGGGTGAGCGACGAGCAGGCGAGCCCGATCGCGGCGACCGCACAGCCATAGGCGAACTGCCCGATGTAGAGCGAAGCCAGATGCCCCACGCCAAGTCCCGATTTGGCGACCACCACGGCCGGGTAGATGGCGCTGACCGCAAGCAGGAGCAAGACGAACCCGTAGGTGGTCAGGTGCTTGGAGAACGCCAGTTCCCAGGTGCGCAAGGGAGTCGTCAGCAGGAGTTCGTCGGTGCCGTTGGTCCGTTCCTCGGCGAATACGCGCATGGTGACCAGTGGCAGCACCGCGAGCAGGAAGAGTCCGAAGTCATTGGACGCGGGTATGAACAGCTCGTTCAAAGCGTTGATCTGGCTTGGAACCGTGCCCGCGTCGAAGCCACTGCCTCCGACTACTTCGGACTGGTAAACGAACAGAAGCTGGTTGTAGGCGACCATATGCTGGAAGAAGTAGACGCCGGTGAGCGATACGTACGCCGTCAAGACGACGTACGCGATGGGCGATGAGAACAGCGCGCGCAGTTCCTTGCGCATCAGCGTCCAGAGACGTCTCATTTTTCCGCGGCCCCCGGTTCGATGGTCGACAGGAAAAGTTCTTCGAGGCCGCCGACCTGGCTGATCTCCGCTGCCGAACTCACTTTTACCAGTTGGCCGCGATCGAGCAGGGCGACCCGGTCGCAGCAGAACTCCGCTTCGCGAAGCTGGTGGGTGCAAAGCAGAACCGTGTGGCGCCCGCGGAACGACAGGATGATGTCTCGCAATTCGATCTGTTGCGCGGGATCGAGCCCGACCGTCGGCTCGTCGACCACGATCAGTTCGGGATCGTGGAGCATCGCCTGGGCGAGGGAGACACGCTGCCTGAAGCCCTTGGAAAGCACGCCGATTCGACGTCGGTATACCGGCTGGAGTTCAAAGCGTTCGACGCTCTTGTCGACTGCCTTGTTTAGCTCGACGCCTGATATTCCGCGGAGTTCTCCGATCATGCGCAAGAAGGACTTTACGGTGTGATCGGTGTACAGGCGAGGCTGTTCGCAGGCGTATCCGATGCGCTTCTGGACTTCGAAGCGCTGCTTGACGATCGACAGACCGTCCACGAAGACATCCCCCGAAGTCGGTAGCCAGAAACCCGTGAGAACGCGCAGGAACGTGGTCTTGCCCGCGCCGTTGGGCCCGATCAGCCCGAAGACCTCTCCCGGGGCGATCTCCAGGTTGAAGTCCGACAGGGCGACCAGATCGCCGAACCGCTTCACGACGTTTCTTGCTTCGACCTTGGCGCTCATTGAGGTATCGAGGATTCCTGTTCTAGCACGCCCCTGCGCAGACCGTGGGGTTGCAAGGAGTAGTGGAGCGCGACCTCTCCGGTTACGCACGCCGCGAGTCAGCCGGATGGTAGGGTACTCCGCATGAATTTCGCCTTTTCCGAGGAGCAGGAGTTCCTGCGCTCGACGGCCCGGGAGTTCCTGGAGCGAGAATGCCCGCTATCGCGGGTCCGCGAGTTCCTGGACGACCCGAGCGGCCGGGGCGGGGCCCACTGGCCGCAGGTGGTGGAACTCGGCTGGCCCGGCCTGTTGATCCCGGAGGCCCTCGGCGGTGCCGGACTCGGATTCGTCGAACTCGCAATCATCCAGGAAGAACTGGGCCGCGCGCTCGCGCCCACGCCCCTGTTCGCGCACCTGCAGGGAACCCTGGCGCTCCTGTACGCCGCCGATGAATCTCTCAAGAGTGAATTCCTGCCGGAGGTCGCGCGGGCGGCTCGGGTACTCGCGCTGGCCATCGAGGAGGAAGCGGGTGTGGAGCGAGCGGAGCAGATCGCGACGCGCGCCCACGCCAGCGGCAATGCGCATGCACTGCACGGCGTGAAGCGCTTCGTTTCGGAAGCTCAGGCCGCAACTCACCTGATCGTCGCGGCCCGCACCGACCGAGCCGATCCTGCGCACATCTCGTGGTTCCTGGTCGAGCGAGATGCGCCGGGCGTCTCGCTCCGGCCCCAGGATTCGATCGACCGAACACGGCGCATGGCCGAAATCGAGTTCGAAGGTGCGCCTGCGCGGCTTCTGGGTGAGGAGAACCGGGGCTGGGAAACCTGGGAGTACGTTCGCGATCGCGCGCTCGTGGCGCTTGCTGCGGACGCACTCGGAGGTGCCCGTCGCTGTCTGGAATCAGCCGTCGAGTACGCAAAGGAACGCGAGCAGTTCGGAAGACCCATCGGCGTCAACCAGGCCGTGCAGCACCGCTGTGCCGATATGGCGGTGGCGGTGGAATCCGCTGCGGCCCTCACCTACTACGCAGCCTGGGCGGTGGACTGTGGCGCGCCAGAGGCGCCCCTTGCGGCCGCGATGGCCAAGGCGCAGGCGGGCGATGCGTATCGGCAGAACTCCGCGGATGCGCTCCAGTTGCACGGAGGTGTGGGTTTTACCTGGGAGTACGACTGCCACCTGTACTACAAGCGCGCCCGCTCGATCGAACACACGTACGGCGATGCCGCGCAGCAGCGCAGGCGCGTAGCGGACTTGCTGGACCTGTGAAGCGGGGGCTTGCGGGTTGAGCGAGTGGGGGATCGCTCTGATCGGTGCCGGCTGGATTTCCCGCCAGTACGCCGAGGCCTTGCGCGGCATCGACGGTGCGCGTCTGATCGCGGTGGCGTCGCGTACCCCGGAGAGCGCCCGTTCGCTCGCCGATGAGTTTGACGCTTCGCTCGTCGCCACCTTCGACGACCTCGCCCCGATCTTCGAGAATCCCGAGATCGACGTGGTCTGCGTGAATTCGCCCAATCACCTGCACGCATCCCACGCGATCGCCGCGTCACAGGCCGGCAAGCACGTGATCGTCGAAAAACCCCTGTGCAACACGTTCGAGGAAGCGGACCGCATGGCGGCGGCAGCCCGCCAGTCGGGGTGCGGGGTGGGCTATGCCGAAAATCTCGTGTTTGCGCCCTTGTTCCGGCACGCGAAGCAGTTGCTGGAAGAAGGGGCGATCGGTCGCGTGCTGTGGTCGCGCCAGGTCGAGAAGCACGGCGGTCCGTATTCTCCCTGGTTCTGGCGCGCTCACGAAGCGGGCGGCGGCGCGCTGGCCGATATGGGCTGCCACGGGATCGAGTGCCTGCGCTGGCTCCTGGGCAAGCCACCTGTGCGGCGCGTACACGCGCACCTTTCGCGTCTGCTGCACCGGGAGCGCACGGCCCTGGATGACGATGCACTCGTGAGGCTCGACTTTGACGACGGTAGCTATGCCGTATCGGAGAGTTCCTGGGCGGTGATATCCGGCATGCAGAGCACACTGGAAGTCCACGGTACCGGTGGCAGCCTGTACGCCGATCTTCTCGGCACCGCAGGCCTGGAAAGCCCCGGCCTGCGTCTGTTCCAGCCCGACTCTGGTTGGTCAGAGGTGACGAAGAACGGAGTGGGGGACTGCGGTTACGTCGCAGAGCTCGATCATTTCCTCAATTGCTTCCGAGACGGGGTCGAGCCGGAAGAGTCCCTGGCGGACGGGCGCGCGGTGCTCGAGATCTTGTTCGGGGCCTACGCGTCCGCCGGACGCGGAAGCGCAGTGGAATTGCCCTTCGATCCGGGATCGATCCTGCGGCCGGTCGAACTCTGGACCCGCGGCTGAGTCAGGCTTTCAGTACGTCGAGAGCCGCCGCTCGCAGGTTTTCCGCATCGGGAGCGCGCCCGCACCAGAGTCGCACCTGCTCGACCGCCTGGTGTATCAGCATGTCGAGTCCGTCCTGAACGCGACAGCCGACGGACGCCGCTTCGCGCAGAAGTCTCGTTTCGAGCGGGCGATAAACCGTGTCGAAAACCGTGGAGTCCGGGCGCAAGACCTCGCGAGCCGCGGGCGTCGAGTCGAGGTCCGGCGACATGCCCAGCGGGGTGGTGTTCACCAGCAGATCGAACGGGTCTTCGAGGGTGCCGACTTCGGCTCCGAGTTCGCGTGCGACGCGCTCGGCGCGCTCAGCGCTGCGGTTCACCACGGTCACGTGCATTTCGAGCGAGCGCAGTGCGAAGACGACTGCCCGAGCTGCGCCGCCCGCCCCCAGGACCGTCGCGCGCTTGTCCTTCCAGTCGGCGAGAGGTTCCAGCGTCTTGCGCACGCCGATCCAGTCGGTGTTGTCGGCGACGATCTCGTCTCCCACGCGCGTCAGTGTGTTGGCAGCCCCGATTCGGCGCGCCTCCTCGGAGGCGCGATCGGCCAGTTCCAGCACGGTCTCCTTGTGCGGGATCGAGACGGAAAGCTGGCGCAGACCGAGAGCGCGCATACCCGCAAGGGCATCGCGCACGGAGTCCGGCGGCACGTCGAATGCGTGGTAGTGGGCGCTCAATCCCAGCTCGCGGTAGGCGGCCGCGTGCAGAACGGGCGAAAGGGTATGTGCCGCCGGGTGAAGGATGATCCCGCACAATACCGGCAGGTCTGTGGGCGCGGACGTCACTCGCTGCCTCCTGGCTGGGAGGGTAGCAATTGCATCGCCGCATCCGCCTCGTCGACCAGCCGATCTCCGAACTTCGGTCCGTGAAACGACAGGCAGGCTTCGTAACCCCCGCGGGCGTAGCTCTCGGAATCCACGCTATAGCCGATCCAGTCGCCGGTATGCGCGAGCACGAACGGGTGCAGGCCCCTCGGCGCTCGCCCGCGGATGGCGGCACCGAGTGCGTGGACCGGTTCGGCGGGAAGGCCCACGAGCAATGCGTCGCCGATGCGCAGGAGGCGAATCGCAACGCGTCGGGACAGGAACGAGTCCACGCTCGAAGATACGGTCGGGCCGAGCCACCAGAGCGGGCAGAAGCGGCGCAGTCGGATCTCGGGCAGGTCGAACCAGAGGGTCACCGTCGAGAGTGCCGTCGAGTCCCCGGGTTGCAGCGCCGCGACCCCGGCGTGGACGGCCTCGCCGAGGCGCGATCCGATCTCGCGCATCTGTCGTTCCTGTTCGGCGAGATCCCTCGGCCAGGGTTCGCCGGACAAGCTCACGGGTTCCTGATCACCGAGCGGTCCGGCGACGAAAACCGAGCGCCAGCCGAGTTCGGCCAGACGGGCGCGAGCCGCTCCGGGGTAGTCGGCCGAATAGCGCTGGTTGGCGGGGGAGAGCACCGTCGGATGGGCTCCGTACGCGAAGAGCGCGATCGGATCTCGATCTTCGAAGTCGATGCGCAGCAGGGGCAGGGCGGTCTCGTTTCCGCCCGCCTCGAATCGGCGGTTGCGCGCCAGATCGAGTCTGGCCACGCCGCTCGCGACACGAGCGCGTCCCAGGTCCGCGAGTCCGCGCTCCAGCGCGCGTACGCCGGCGGTCACCAGCTTTTCCCCAGCTTCTGGATCGTGGCTTCCCGCCGTCACGAGTTGCGCGAGGAAGCCGGGCATATTCCCGCCCGGTCCGGAGTGGGTGTGTGTAGCGGTCACTAGTAGCGTGTCGATTCCGCGCGCGGAGGCTTCGCGTTCCAGCGCCTGGCGCAGTGCGGGTCGGACGATCACCAGATCGAACGCGACCAGCGCTCCCACGGCGCGCTCGCGGTCCGCGACAATCAGCGCGCGCACCTCGGGTGCGTCGATTACGCCCTCGGCGAGGCGATCTCGCAAACCGCCGTAACCGGCCAGGGGCGCTTCAAGTGGAGTGGGCAAAAGGGCGACGCCGAGTCCCACTCGAATTTCTCCGGGCGCGGTGGCTTCGAGCGTCCCGGTTTCCGCGCGAGCGTCCGCAGAGAGGAGCGCGCAGAGCAGGGCGGCTTTGCAGGCGATCGAGCTAAGAAGGACGCGTTTCGTCCACAAGAGCCCGCACCGCCTGCAGATCGTCCCAGACGGCCTGCCGGTTCTTCTGTGTGTAGCTGCGCAGGACATAGGCGGGGTGGAAAGTCGGCATCAGGCGAATTCCGTTCCACTCCTGCCAGATGCCGCGCTCGCGCGTGATCGGGACCTCGCGTCCCAGCAGGGTCGAGATGGCGGGTTTGCCCAGAGTGATGAGCGCGACCGGTCGGATCGCGAGGATCTGTTTTTCCAGGAAGGCCTGGCAGGCCTCGATCTCATCGCGCTCGGGATTGCGGTTCTTGGGCGGCCGGCATTTCACGATATTGCAGATGTAGATCTCTTCGCGTTTCCAGCCGACGGACTCGATCATCTTGGTGAGCAGTTCACCCGAGCGACCGACGAACGGCCGGCCCGAGCGATCTTCCTCGTCCCCAGGGCCTTCGCCCACGAACACGACGGGGGCTTCCGGACTGCCTTCACCGAACACGATCGTCTTGCGCGTATCGCACAGCTTGCAACGCGTACACTCGCCGAGTTCCTGACGCACGGCCGCGAGTCGCGAAGCGGCTTCTTCTCCCAGTTCGGAATGCGGTCCCGAATCCGCGAGGGCGGCGACGCGCGGCACGAATGAGCTGGGTTCCTGTTTTGCGGGCTGCGCAGGAGGCGATTCGCTGGCCGGTTGCTTCGCTCCGGCCGCGACGAAGTCCACTCCCTCGGCCCCCAGTTCCTCGAGCGACTCGCGGATCTGGCGCAAAATCTTTGTGCGTTCCTCGCTCACTTCGACGCCGTCTTGTCACGGAACCCGTGTCGGATGCGATCGATCTTGTCGTCCAGTTCGAATTCGAAGCGCGGATCGTTGGCGTCGTCGTGGCAGGAACCGCAGATCTGCATGATCACGCAACTGTCGCACTTATCGGTCAGCCCCAGGATGCTGCCGGTCTTCACGGAGCCTTCCTGGACGTGCTGGCCGCCGGGGCCGTGACAACTCTCGCAGCCCACCTCGGCCTGCGCGTCTCCGCCCGTGGGCCAACCGCCGGTTTCGCCGAAGCCGGTGGTGTGGCACTTCTGGCAGTCGGCGTTCGCGTGTTCCGATTTGCCGCGCAGCGTGTCGAAAGCGCGCGCGTGCCCCGACTTGCTCCAGATCTCATGTTCGCTGGCATGACACTCCTGGCAGGAAGCCGAGCCCACGAACTCGCCCTTGTCGAAGAGCGCCCGTGTGCGCTGATCGCGGCGTGTGATCAGTTTCTGGCGCTCTTCGAGCGACAGGCTGGCGAACTGCAGATTCTCTTCATGCGATACCAGTGGCAGGCGTTCGGCGAAAATGAATCGCAGGGAGTGTTCTTGCGTGTGGCAGCCTTCGCAGACTTCCTGAAAGTCATCCTTGATGAAATCGGGTGACTGGTGCGGTCCGCCCCGACCGTGACAGTTCTCGCACTGCACACCCCGCAGGTGATCGGGGCGTTTCTCGAGCGAGTAGCCGCCCTTCTTGTCCCAGCCCACGGTGTGGCAGGGCAGGCACTCGGGATTTCGATCTTCCGCGTGTTCGGCCAGGGTCTCGAACGCGTAGGCGTGGTTGGTGAGCGACCAGGTTTCGTGCTGAGAGGAGTGGCAGGCGAGGCAGGTATCCGCACCGCTGTAGCCCGTCCGGTCCAAGAGAATCGGGTTGTCGATCCCCAGCGCTCCGCGCACTTCCATCATGATCTGAGCCTGCTGGCGAGGCTGCGAACCGGTGCGCCGGCCTACGATGCGGCCTTCGCGATTGATGACCAGTGTGTCGGGGACCGAGTGCCGATGTGCGTAGTCCTTCTGCACTTTGTCGCCCGGATCCGTGTACAGCGCATACTCGATGCCGAACTCCTTGGCCATGTCTTCGATCACGTATTTCTTGGGGCTGATGCTGATCGGAACCAGAACCAGATCCTCGTGGTCGACCCGCTTGAGCAGCGTCTTCAGGAACTTCAGCATTTCGTGGCAGTGCGGGCAGGTCGGCAAGAAGAAGGTCAAGACCACGACCTTGTTTTTCAGGTCGGCCGAACTCAGCATCTCGCCGTCCATTCTGCGGACCTGGAACGCGGGGGCCTGAGGAAGAACTCCGAGGGTGGGCGCCACCGAATCACCCCGCTGCGGCAGGAAGAGTGCCTCGCGGATCTGGTTGTCGTAGTACTCGACGATGCGCGGATCCGTTTCCTGCATGCCGGTGAATCCGCCCACGATGTAGCCCTCGGGGTCGACGATCAGCAACGAGGAATTTCCCGGCTGAAGACCCAGCTTGCGCGACACGTTCGCGCCCACGTCCACGATGATCGGGAATTCGAAACCGTGCGACTTCGCGAAGAGGCGCGCCATCATCGGGTCGGAGTCTCGCGTAACCCCCAGAAGTGTGACGTTTGCAGCGATCGCCTCTTCGGACAGGCCGGCGAGCAGTTTGGCCACCCGATCCGCGTCCCGGTCGGCCGAGCCGAAGACGTACACGAGAGCGCGCCGGTTCCGCAGGAGGTCCGTGCTCGCGTGGCCGGGAGCGTCGATGCGAGGTCCTTCGAAGCGGGGCAGGAGCGGTTCGGTGCGGGTTTGAGCCGCGGCGATCGATGGTCCGATCCCGGCGAAGCTTCCCCAGGTCAAGACGATTGCGAGTCCCGCCACCAGGGCCGTAAAACCGGGCAGGCCGAACTTCCGCCCCTGGGTCTGCTGATCGTCGTACTGACTGGGCATGGATTCCTCGGGGTGGGGCAGGGACCGGCGGATGGTAGGGACGCCTCTCCACGCGTGTCAATCGGTCGGCGCTCTTGTCCCACCTGGCCGCTCTCACCCGCAGTTTGGCAGGACCCCGGCCGCTGCGTAGACTGCCTACCAGGAGGGCCAAGCCATGGCGGCGCCGTCGGTTCGTGAGTTTCTCGACGTGCTCCACACCCGTTTGGGTGCGGGGGAGCGGATTGCGGTGGCCAGTGTGATCTCGGTCGACGGCAGCGCGTCGGCGCAACCGGGTTCCAAGGCGATCATCGACGCTCGCGGTGCGAGGATCTTCGGCTGGGTCGGGGGTGGCTGCGCGGAGACCGAAGTGCGCGACGCGGCCCTCCAGGTCCTGACAGATGAACGTCCTCGCGTGATCCGCATCGATCTCAACGACGAAGTCCTGGGCGTGGGTATGCCCTGCGGCGGGTTCATGGAGGTCTTCATCGAGCCGATGATTCCGCCTCCGAATCTCGTGGTCCTGGGCCACGGCCGAATCGCAGAGTTGGTGGCCAGCCTGGGCAGCGAACTGGGTTTCTTCGTCTGCGTCAACGATCCGCTGGCGAACGAAACCGAGTTTCCGAGGGCGGACGAGCGCGTCGTCGAAGATCTCGAGTACGCCAAGCTGGAGTGCGACGGAGCCTACGTCGTGATCGCTACGCAGCACAGGAGCGACTACGAGGCGCTGCGACGCGTGTTGCGGCAACAGCCCTCGTATGTGGGTCTGGTCGCGAGTCGCAAACGAAGCGCGCTGCTGTTCGAGCGCTTGCGGGAAGACGGGTTCGCGAACGAAGTACTGCGCAGGGTTTCGGCCCCCGCTGGCCTGGACCTGGGCGCAGCGACGCCCGAGGAGATCGCGCTGTCGATCGTTGCCGAGCTGTCTCAAAAGCGCCGAGGCGGACGCTCGAGCGGCCGACCCCTGGTTGAGGTGAAGGGTGCAGCCATCGCTCCCGAACCCGTCCAGGCAAACGAGGAGACGGCCACTTCCGGGAGGCGTTCCCGCTGAGTTCCATGTCTGAGCGCGACGCGGTCGAAGCCCTGTATCGCGAGGTGGTGCTCGATCACTACCGACACCCGCGCAATTGCGAGGCACTCGCGTCGCCTTCCGCCAGTTTCCTGGTGCTCAATCCGACCTGTGGAGATCAGGTGCGAGTCGACGTGCGACTGGACGGCGAGCGGATCGAAGAGGTGAGCGCGCGCACGCGTGGCTGCAGCATTGCGGTGGCGGCCGGTAGCGTGATGACCGAGATGGTTCGGGGTCTTGGGGCCGACGAGGTCGACAAACTGGCCGGCGCCCTGACCCGTCTGGTGACGGGCGAGAGCGCCGGCGAAGACCTGGATCCGCGACTGCGCGCTTTCGCGCGCGTCGCGGATCTACCTTCTCGTCGGCGCTGCGCTCAGCTTCCCTGGGAAGCTCTCGCGCAGGCGCTCGAAGAAAGTCAGGAAGAGGGCGCTTCGAGGATGTGAATCGCGCAGGCCGACCCCAGACCGATCACGTGTGTGAGACCGAGTCGGGCGTTCGGGACCTGGCGCTTCTCCGCCTCACCCCTCAGGTGTGTCGAGACTTCGTAGATATTGGCGATGCCAGTCGCGCCCAGTGGATGCCCCTTCGAGAGCAGGCCGCCTGAAGCGTTCACCGGGATGCGTCCGCCGAGTGCCACATGGCCTTCGTCGATCATGCGACCGGCTTCTCCGTCCTTGCAGATTCCCAGGTTCTCGTAGTGCAGGATTTCGGCGGTGGCGAAGCAATCGTGGAGCTCGATCAGGTTCAGCTCGTCCGCGCCAACCCCGGCCATCTCGTAGGCCTGTGCTGCCGCGTCCCGCGTGCAGGTATTCACATCGGGCATGGTGAGGTCGCGCTGGGTCCAGCGATCGCTGGTCAGGACCGAAGCTCGGACCTTGACCGCGCGCTTCATTCCCAGCTCCCGGGCCTTCTTCTCGGAGCAGATCACTGCCGCAGCGGCGCCATCGACGTTGACCGAGCACATGAGCTTGGTGTTCGGGTAGGAGATCATCTCCGCGCCCATCACATCCTCGAGCGGCGTCTCGATCTGGTAACGCGCCTTTGGATTCATCGTGGAGTGGTGATGGTTCTTCACCGAAACCTTCGCGAACTGCTCGAAGGTCGTACCGTACTTGCGGGAGTGCTCCATTCCGGCTTCGGCGAATACCGCGGGCATGGTTCCCGAGCCCAGAAGGCCTTCGGTCGGAATGCCTTTTCCGCCTCCGCCACCGCCCAGAAGACCGGCGCCAGCCATCTGCTCGACGCCGACGCAGAGCACCATGTCGTAGAGGCCGGCCTTGATCGCGGTCCAGCCTTCTCTGAACGCGGTGGCCCCGGTGGCGCACGCGTTCGCGCAGTTCACGACCGCGATGCCCGTCTGCCCGATCTCCTGCAGTAGCCGCTGGCCGACCATGGCACTGGCCTGCATCAGGTTGCCGCAATAGAGCGCCTGGCAGTCGTTGATGGTTACGCCGGCATCATCGAGCGCGAGCAGAGCTGCTTCCGCGCCGAGGTCCGGAACGCTGCGCTCCGGAAACTTGCCGAACTTGATCATGTCAATGCCGAGGACGTAGACGTCGTTGCCCATTTTCATTCCCCCTTAGGCGTTTGCCGGCTTGAAGTAATAGGTCAGGTATTCATTGCCCTCGCGGTCCTTGCGGGGCGCGATCTCGTAGATCAACTCGACGGGCATTCCCATCTTGATCTTCTCGGGGTCCGGCTCGATGTCGATCAGGTTGCCCTTCACCGTGCCACCGCCGTCGAGGTCGACGACCGCCGAAACATAGGGCGTCTCGATGCCCGGAAACGATCGGTAGGTGATCGAGAATACGTACAGCTCACCGCGATTCGACAGTTTCTTCACTGCAAGCTGATCTCGTGCCCCGCAACTCGAGCAGACCGAGCGCGAGCCCAGGAAAACCGCCTTGCACTTTTTGCATTCCGAGCCTTCGAGATAGGGATCGCCGCTATCGGGGATCTTCAGGAAGGGGACGATCGGGAGCGGCTTCGAGGCCGCAGCTTCCTCACTCATGACTTCCTCTCATGGATCGCAACCGTCGACGAGCCGACACAACCGGTGCAGGCCGCCGCCAGATGCTGCCCTGCGGGGTTGATGCCGCAGTCAATCTCGAGACGATTCTGCCCCGACCGGCCCCCCGTGGTCAATTCAGCGCACGCACGAAGTCGCGTGCGCTCCGGGGTATTCCCGCACGAAGTCGCGTGCGCTCCGGGGTATTCCCGCACGAAGTCCGGCCCCGGGGCCTACTTCTTCATGCGCTCCTGGAGCAGGCCGAGGCGCTTCTTGAAGGCCTCGTTCTTGGGCTCGAACGTGAGCGCCATCTTGAGGTTCAACTGGGCCTTGGCGAGGTCGCCCCGGCGCTCGTCCTCATCGCAAAGCGCCGAAAAGCGCCGGCCTTTCGCAGTCAGGCCGCGGTGTTCGCCCGCCCTGGTCTTCGCGTCCTCTGCGGATTCCGCGGTGAAACGGGTCCCGCCGCGTTCGAGCGTGCGATCGTAGGCCGCGCGCTGTCCGCGGTCGCGCAGCACCATGTAGGCCTCGGTGATGCGTCGCGAAATCAGATCCACGGCGTTTCGGACCTCTTCTCCTTCCGACAGATAGTCGTCCGGATGGAAGCGGCGTCGCGCCGTTCGATAGGCCGGCTTGATCTCGCTGAGCTGGGAATCTGCGCCGACTTTGAGTAGTCGGTAGTAGTCGATGCGATCGAGCATCCGCACCAGCGCTTTGATCTCGGCGATGTTCATCGTGGCGCTTGGGTCAACTAGCCGGATCAGCCGTCCTCGGGGTCCCCGAGGAGTTCTGCGTCCATCAGGTCGTCGGCTTCGAACAACTCACTGAGTTGTTCTTCGACCTGATCGTCGGAGATCTGGGAAGCGTCGAACCCGTCCTCTGCCGGCAGGCTTCCGCCGAGGTCGATCGGCTCGGCCCCCGGGTTCAGCGGCTGACTGGTCTCGAGTTCCATCACGTCATCGCTTCCGAGCATCGGCACGTCTTCGGGTTCGGTCAGGTCTTCGTTCGGGAGGCTTCCCGAGAGGTCGATGACGCTTTGTTGTGTGCCCTGCATTTCTTCGGGAGGGGCTTCGGAAAGTTCGCCCACCGCACCGAAGAGTTCGCCGTCGGCCGCGTCGTGGGTCGCACTGGTTTCGACCTCAGGAAGAGCCAGGAATTCCTCTTCGTCGGCGGATTGGGGAGGCGGTAGGGGTAGCAGGGTTTCGTCATCCGCGATGGCTTCCGGAACGCCGGCCGCCATGGAGCTGTTCCGCTCCATGATCTGCTGCAGTTCCTCATCCGAGAGACCGCTCGACATCGAGACCGTCGTCGAAGCCTCGACTCCGGTCTTTGGATCGCGTGCCGACACCTTGACGATGCCCTCGGTATCGATCGCAAACTGAACTTCGATCTGCACCTGGCCGCGCGGACCCGGTGTGAAGCCCGAGAACTCGAATTCGCCGAGCAGGGTATTGGCTTCGATCTCGCGCTCCTCGCCCTGGAAGATCCTTACGGCGATCGCTTCCTGGTGATCCTGTACCGTGGTGAAGACCCGGGTGTGGTCGATGGGAACCGGGCTGTTGCGCTCGATGATCGGCTCGGTCACTCCTCCGACAATCCCGAGTCGCAGCGTGAGCGGTGTGACGTCGAGCAGGTAGGTCTCGCTTGAATTCGACACCAGGGACTCTGCGTGGATGGCCGCTCCGACGGCCACGACCTCATCGGGATTGACGTCGACTTCGGGTTCTCTCTGAAAGTACTGGGAGACCGATTTGCGAATGATCGGCAAGCGCGTCGAGCCACCGACCATGATCACTCCATCGAGGTCGCGCGTCGTGAGACTCGCCTGCTGGAGCGCCTCGTCGCAGACCTTGAATGTGCGGTGAATCAGGTCCTGGCAGAGTTTTTCGAATTCCCTGCGGGTGAGCGTGTACTCCAGACCAATCGTTTCGCCTGCGACCTGGGCCAGTTCGGGAATGCTGATCTGCGTCGAATCGGCCTCGGACAGCGCGATCTTTCCGCTCTCGGCTGCGACCTTGAGCTTCTCGAAAGCCATCGGATCGGTTCGCACATTGACGCCGTGGTTCTGTTTGACCTCGTCCGCCAGCACATCGATCAAGCGATCGTCGAAGTCGTCGCCGCCCAGATAGGTATCGCCGCAGGTCGAAAGAACCTCATAGACATCGTCTTCGATCTCGAGGACCGATACGTCGAAGGTTCCGCCACCGAGGTCGTAGACCAGAACCTTCTGTTTCAGATTCTTGCCGTAGCCATAGGCCAGCGCGGCCGCCGTCGGCTCGTTCAGAATTCGCAGGATTTCGAGATTGGCGATCCTGCCCGCGTCCTTGGTGGCCTGGCGCTGGTTGTCGTTGAAATAGGCCGGCACGGTAATGACCGCGCCGGTGATTGCCTTGCCGAGTCTCTTCTCGGCCACCCTCTTCATCTCGCTGAGGACATGGGCCGAGAATTCGGGAATGCTGCGTTCCTCGCCGCAAATGCGAACCCGGACCGAGTGGTTTTCGCCTTCGACGATTTCATAGCGACAGATCGCCTTGGCCTTGCGCACTTCCTCGCTGAAGCTGTAACGCCCGATCAGGCGCTTGGCCGACGAAACGGTGTTTTTCGGATCCAGAATGACCTGCGCCTTGGCCTGGTTGCCGACGTTGACCGAGCCGTCTTCTTTGAAGGCGACCACGGACGCAGTCGTGTGCTCGTCAAACTCATTGGCGAGAACCACCGGGTTCCCGTCGATGATGCTCGCCACGCACGAGTTGCTGGTGCCCAGGTCTATTCCAATGACGGTTTCGTTGCCCAAACGCGACTCCGCGACGAGGTTCTGTCCTCGCCAGTAGCATCGGCAGCAGATCACGACGGGTTTAAGTCTCCAGCGCCAGTTCGGGCCCGAATCCGCGTCTTTTCTTTGGAGTTTGGCTTCTGACTTGCTCAGCGGGCGACACCACCGCCCGAGGCCCCGCGGAGGAGAGTGGCATTTTCGACGGACTGCTAAGCTACCCTCAGATTTGGGTTCCGGAGACCGCTCTGAGAGTGTCCTCCCCGGGGCTTTTTCCAGGAGGCCAGGGCGGGACCTGCTCTCCCGAGTCTTTCACCGTCTTTCTGCGAGGTTCAGAGTCGATATGTCCGGTCACTCCAAATGGTCCACGATCAAGCGAAAAAAGGGGGTTGCTGACGCCAAGCGCGGCAAGGTCTTCACCCAGTTGATTCGCGAGATCAGCATCGCGGCAAAACTCGGCGGGGGCGATCCCGACTCGAACCCGCGCTTGCGGCTTTCGGTGGACAAAGCCCGGGGCCTGAACATGCCCAAGGACAACATCGAACGCGCGATCAAGAAAGGTACGGGCGAACTGGAAGGCGGTACCCTCGAGGAGATCCGCTACGAAGGCTATGGCCCGGCCGGGGTCGCGGTGATCGTCGACACGCTGACGGATAATCGCAATCGCACGGTCAGCGAGGTGCGTCACGCCTTCAGCAAGTACGGCGGCAATCTGGGGTCCAGCGGTTGCGTGGCCTTCCTCTTCGATCGCCTGGGTATCCTGGAATTCGATCGCGAGGGTCTGGACGCAGAAGCCCTGGTCGAAGCCGCGATCGAGGCCGACGCCAAGGACGTGCTGGAAGAAGATGAAACGGTGACCGTCCAGAGCGCGCCCGAGGATTTTCACACCGTAAAAGAGGCTCTCGACAAGGCCGGTTTCAAGCCGGCCAGCGCCGAGATCGAGATGCTGCCGCAGACCTCGGTCAGCCTCTCGGGCAAGGAATCCGAGTCGATGCTGAAGCTGTACGAGCTACTCGATGAACACGAAGACGTGAAACAGGTTTACTCCAACTTCGACATTCCCGAAGATGTCCTGCTCGAGGCGATGAAAGCCAGCTGACGGAGACCGCACGTCCAAGGGGGGACTTTGCGCATCTTGGGGATTGATCCCGGCTCTCGGGCGATGGGTTACGGCGTCGTGCAACGCGAGGGATCGAAGCTGCGCAGGATCGGCAGCGGAGTGATCCGGCCGCGCGGCGGCAGTATGCCTGAGCGCCTGGCCGAGTTGTACGAGAAGCTCTCGGCCGTGATCGCGGAGCACAGCCCGGAAACCGCAGCCCTCGAATCCGTCTTTCTCGCTCGCAATCCGCGTTCGGCACTTCTGCTCGGGCAAGCTCGGGGTGTCGCCCTGGCGGCCTGCGGAGCCGCGGGCCTCGATACCGCGGAGTACGCGCCCACGGAAGTGAAGATGGCGGTGGCCGGTTACGGTCGCGCAGAAAAGTCCCAGGTTCAGGGGATGATCGTGCGCCTGCTGGCACTGGACCGCGTTCCGGGAAGTGATGAAGCCGACGCGTTGGCGGTGGCGATCTGTCACGGCGCGCGCCGCGGAACGGCTCGTGCGGCGGCGCGAGCCCTCGAGCAAGGGAGATTGGAACGATGATCACTCGCCTGGAGGGGGTTCTGGCCGAGAAAACACTCGAGGAAGTCGTGATCGACGTGAACGGCGTCGGATACGAGGTGCGGGTTCCCCTGTCGACGTTCTTCGAGTTACCCGATCCGGGCAAGCTGGTGCGCCTGCGCATCCACACGCACGTGCGCGAAGATGCCTTCCAGCTCTTCGGGTTCCTGAGCGATTCGGAACGCGGGGTATTTCGACTGCTGCTCGGGATCAGCGGAGTGGGGCCTCGGCTCGCGCTCGGGATCCTCGGGGGCCTGCCCGTCGATCAGCTCTTGCGCGCGATCCGCGGCGCTGAGCTGGCCACTCTGGTCGCGATTCCCGGCGTCGGGAAAAAGACCGCCGAGCGGATTATCGTCGACCTGCGCGATTCGCTCGGCAAGCTGGAGGAGCCACCTGTTCGGGACGACGCTCCTCCCGACGCTCAGCAGGCGTGTCTCTCCGCGCTGCTGAATCTGGGCTACGCTCGTAACCAGGCGGAGCGGGCGGTGCGCGCGGCGCTCGAGACGCTTCCCGAAGCTCCGCCGCTCGAAGTCCTGATCAAGGAGGCTCTGCGTGTCGCAGCGGGATGAAGTTCTCGAACCCGAACCCGATGACCTGGAACACGGTGTCGAGGAGCAGCTTCGTCCCGCCAGCCTCGAGGAGTTCGTAGGTCAGGAACGCCTGGTCTCGAACCTGCGCGTGTTCATCCAGGCGGCGCGAGATCGCCGCCAGTCCCTGGACCATACGCTCTTCTACGGCCCACCCGGCCTGGGCAAGACCGCTCTCGCCCACGTGATTGCTCGCGAGATGGATGCGCCGCTGCGGGTGACGGCGGGGCCTGTGATCGAACGGGCCGGTGACCTGGCTGCCATCCTGACCAATCTGGAACCGGGTGGTGTGCTGTTCATCGACGAGATCCATCGACTCCACCCGGCGATCGAGGAGATCCTGTATCCCGCGATGGAGGACTACAAACTCGATCTGATCATCGGGCAGGGACCTTCCGCGCAGACGGTCAAGATCGATCTGCCGCACTTCACTCTGATCGGTGCGACCACGCGCGCGGGTCTGTTGACGTCGCCGCTGCGCGACCGCTTCGGCGTGATTTCGCGGCTGGCGTATTACCCTCCCGCGGATCTCGTGCGTATCATCGAACGCAGCGCGCGCATTCTCGACGTGCCCACCGCTCCCGAAGGTGCCCTCGAGATTGCGAGCCGTTCGCGCGGTACGCCGCGTCTGTCGAACCGCTTGCTGCGGCGCGTGCGCGACTATGCGGAAGTCGAGGGCGAGGGAAAGATCACGCTCGCGATCGCGCGCCATGCGCTCGATCAACTCGAGGTGGATGAAGCGGGCTTCGATCGCATGGATCGCGAGCTGCTCCTGGCGCTGATCGAGAAGTACGCGGGTGGTCCGGTCGGTATCGACACACTGGCTGCGGCGATCGGCGAGGACAAAGGCACGATCGAAGATATCTACGAGCCGTTTCTGATCCAGGAGGGATTCCTCGACCGCACGCCGCGCGGGCGTGTGGCGACGGTGCGGGCGTTCGAGCACTTCGGCATATCCCCGGGCACGCCCGGAAATCCCGCCACGCGCCAGGGCCGGCTGCTCTGAGCCTGCCCCCGATCGAGCACGTCGTGCTGTTGATCGCAGGCGGGCTGGTCGCGGGATTCATCAACACGCTGGCGGGAGGAGGCTCTTTTCTCACCGTGCCGCTGCTGGTGATGGTCGGTCTGCCACCGACGGTGGCCAACGCTACCAACCGACTCGCCGTGTTCGTGCAAAGCGTCTCGGCGGTCGCCGGCTTTCGTCAGGAAGGTGTGCGCGAAATGGGAACCGCCGTGCGCGTACTACCGGCGGCTCTGCTCGGTTCCTGGATCGGCGCGTACGTCGCATCCCACGTACCCGATCGCGAGTTCGGTCGGGCGTTTGGCCTGATCATGCTCGCGGCCCTGCCGATCATTCTCTGGAATCCCAAACCCAGGGAGTCGGGCCCGACTTCAGGGGCCGGTTTGCCATTCTGGCTGCGCCAACTGCTGTACTTCGGGATCGGGTTGTACGGCGGTGCAATCCAGGCGGGGATCGGCATTCCACTGTTGCTGGCGCTGGCCGCCGCCGGGGGTCTCGACCTGGTGCGCGCCAATAGCGTCAAGGTCGTGCTGGTCGCGGCTCTCACGGCGATTGCACTCGTGCAGTTCGCTTGGGCCGATAAAGTGCGCTGGGTTTACGGTGCAGTGCTCGCGGTCGGTTCGGGACTCGGTGGGTACGCTGGGTCTCGGTTTGGCGCACGTGTCGGTGAACGTCTCATCCGTCCGGTCTTGACGCTCGCGGTGATCGGCCTCGCCTTCCGGCTTTTGCTGGCCCCTGGAAACTGACAGCGCGAGACGATCTCAAGCGTCCGATTCGCTCAACGTGGCGACTGTTTCGGACGATGAAATCCACGTGCGAACCGCCATGCGAATCCTCGCGTTCCTGATTGCCGTCCCCCTGTTCCTAGCGGGAGGGACAGGTCTGGTCTTTCACTCGAACGGACCTGAATGGGCGACCAAGCTCAAGCGCGAGTGGCCGGAGGAACTCAGTCAGACGGCCATCGAGCGCGGCATGAAATCCACCGAAATCGACGCATTCAAGGGCAATGCAGTTCGCTTCGTGGAGATCGCTGAAAGCCTGGCTCCCCGTCCGATTCACGCTGCCGTCCTCGCCTTCGGTATTCTGAGCCTGGGCCTGGCCGTCTGGCCCCGTAAGAGAGGCACCGGGCGCTCAGCGGATCGGAAGGGGGCGAAGGACGACGCCGAATCGGCCGCTCTCGAGACGATCGAAGACGCGATCGAGACTCTGCCGAAAAAGGACCGAAAAAAGCTCCTGAAAGCCGCGCAAGCGCTCGAAGCCGAAGCGGGGCCGGAGGCGGCCGCGGAATTTCTACTCGATCAGAATCTGAAGGATGACGCCACCGAGGTCTTCATCCGAGGAGAACTGCTGAGCCGCGCTGCGGAGGTCCGCCACGGGCAGAACCGCTTCGAAGAGGCGGCCGATCTCTACGGCCAGGCGGAACGTCACGAAGCTGCGGGTGCGATCTATGCGCAGCTCGAGCGTTTCAAGGAAGCGGCCGAGTGCTATCTGTCCGCAGACAAGCGCTCCGTTGCGGGCGAGATGTTCGAGCGCGCGGAATGCTTCCGCGAAGCCGGACAGTGCTACAGCGAGATCGGTTTTCATCGCCACGCTGCGCAGGCGTTTCTCAAATCGGGATGCGAGCCAGAAGCGGCCGATGAACTGGTCGCCGCCTTCACGGAAGAAGGCGGTGGTGCCCTCCAGCAGAACGACGCAAAAACCAAGGATCTGCGGGGTATCGCGCGCAAGGCGGGCGAACTGCTGTTCAAACTCGAGCGTTTCGAAGAGGCCGAGAGCATTCTCTTTCGCGCGGGAGCGTACGGGCACGCGGCCAAGGTTGCTTTCCAGCGCGGTGAATACGAGCGCTCCGCGGAACTCTTCTTGAGGGTGGGGCGCGGCGATCTCGCCGCCAAGGCACTCGAACGCAGTGGTGACTCGACGGGTGCAGCTCGCTGTCTCGGCGAATACATGCGCGACAAGGGAAACGACGCAGAGGCCGCGGAGCACCTGGTCAATGCCGGGGAACACGGTGCCGCAGGGGACCTGTTTCGAAAGGTCGAGCGCTTCGAAGAGTCCGGCGAGCAGTACTGGCTCGCAGAAGACTACTCAGCTGCCGCCGAGGTGTTTCGCGCGGCCGGCTGTGCGACGCGCGCAGCCGAGGCCTTTGAAGCCGGTGGTCAGTTCGATCAGGCGGCCGATTGTTTTTCCGAGAGTGGGGACCACGAGCGCCGCGCCGAGTTGCTGGAGAAGGCCGAGAAACTCTTCGAAGCAGGCAAGGTCTGGGCCGATCAAGGCAAGCCCGATGAAGCGATTCGTCTGCTCCAGCAGGTCGAACCGGATGACGGCAACTACTCCGAAGCCTGCTCGCTTCTCGGTCGGGTATTCGAAGAAAAGGGCATGCACAGCCTTTCGGTCAAGAAATTCGAGGAAGCCGCGGGCGAGACGGCCATCACGCGCACGACCGTCGAAGCCAATTATGAGCTAGGTCGTGCGAAGGCGCGCAAGGGCGACTTTTCTGGCGCCATCGAAATCTTCGAAGGGATCCTCAGCTTCGACTACCACTACCGGGATGCGTCGGCGCTGCTTGCCGAGTGGAAGGAGAACGCCGAGAACCAGCGCCAGAACCCGTCCACCGGCCCTCAGACAAACGGGACAGGAATCCCGCAGATGGCCCCCACGGAAAATCGCTACGAGATCGAGCGAGAACTCGGTCGCGGCGGAATGGGTGTTGTCTATCTGGCACGTGACTCCGTGCTGGAGCGGGAGATCGCCTTCAAGGTCTTGCCCGAGGGATTGCGCGGCAACCCGAACGCGCTGCGGAATTTCCTGCGTGAGGCCAAGGCCGCCGCGCAACTGAACCACCCTAACATCGTCACCGTCTACGACGCCGGAGATTCCGAGCGCGGTTTTTACATCGCCATGGAGTATGTGCAGGGCACGACTCTCAAAGAGATCCTGCGGCATCGCGGAGAAGTCGCTCCCGGCGGAGTCATCTACATCTTGAGGCAGATGGCTTCCGCCCTCTCGTATGCACACACCAAGCGCGTCGTGCATCGCGACATCAAGACTGCGAATACCATGTGGGCGGCCGACAAGCAGGTCAAGATCATGGACTTCGGCCTCGCGAAGTTGATCGAAGAGGTTCGCAACACCACCACACTC
Organism: bacterium; assembly: GCA_024226335.1. Classification (NCBI taxonomy): domain Bacteria; species bacterium. Next base: position 40,547 of record JAAELY010000497.1, on the reverse strand, counting down.
ATCTCCGGTACACCGTTCTATATGTCGCCGGAGCAGACCCTGGGGCAGAACGTCGATCATCGCACCGACATCTATTCGTTGGGCGTGACGCTGTTCGAACTAGCGACCGGTCAACTTCCCTTCCAGAAGGGAAACGTGCCCTACCACCACGTACACACGGCTCCGCCGGACCCGGTGAGCGTCAAGCCCGATCTCCCGCGCTCGCTTGCGGACCTGATCTTGAAGTGTCTGGAGAAGGATCCGGCCGCGCGCTACCAATCCGCCGGTGAACTGGTGGAAGAGGTCGACCGCCTCACCGGGAAGTAGGACGATGCGGGTGATTTTTCACCCGTAGCCAGCGGCTTCGAAGCGCTTCGCGATGCAGCGAAATCGTGAGCTTGGCATCACGCCGTAATGCGAACGTCACTGCCGTTCGCTCTTCGAAGCGGGAATGTGACGCTAGCGGAATGTAGCGCCAGCGCAGAATTGTGATCCAAGTCACCGAATCCGATCAGTTTATCCGAGGCTAGCGTTATTGACGCCCGCTTCGCGCAGTTGGCACGCAGGTTGCTCAGTCCTAACCTGCCGTGGGTTGCCCGAGTGGGGGGTAACAGCTGCATCAGATCAGGTTGTGGAGGGCAGAGTTTGTTCAAAAACGTCGAGCACACGCTCGGGACACGGGTTCAATGCACCGGCATCGGTCTGCATACCGGGAAGCCCGTCGACGTGGTGCTCCGGCCGGCAGCTGCCGGAACCGGAATTCTTTTCTCACGGACCGACCAGGGCCGGCAGGTGCGGTTTCCTGCGCGGGCCGAGTGGGTCGTCGATACCCGACTGGCCACCACTCTGGGCAACGACGATGTCCGTCTTTCGACCATCGAGCACCTGATTTCAGCTCTGCGCGGCATGGGCGTCGACAATTGCACCGTCGAGGTCGCCGGGCCCGAGTTGCCGATCATGGATGGCAGCGCCGCGCCATGGGTCTACCTGATTCAGCAAGCCGGCCTGCGTCCGTTGCGACGCATGCGTCGCAGCCTGGTCATCCGCAAGCCGATCGAAGTGAGGGATGGAAACCGCTGGGTGCGGGTCATTCCCTCGCGTGAGTTCAAGACCACTGTTTCGATCGACTATCCGCATCCGGCCATCGGTCAGCAGTCCCTGCAGGCCATGAAGATCACCCGTGAAGTCTACTCGCGCGCGATCGCACCGGCGCGCACTTTTGGTTTTCTCAGAGACGTTCAGCAACTCCAGGCCGCGGGCCTGGCGCTCGGTGGAAGCTTGCAGAACGCCATCGTCCTCGACGAGGCCCGCGTACTCAACGCCGACGGCTTGCGCTTCAAGGACGAGTTCGTCCGTCACAAGATTCTCGACCTGGTCGGCGATCTGGCCCTTTTGGGGCTGCCCCTTCAGGGACACGTCAAGGCCATGCGCAGCGGTCATGCGTTGCACCAGGCGCTGGTCGCAGAGATTCGCGCCAACCCGAGCTGTTGGACCGTCGAGGTCCCCGGCCCAGCCACACCGGAGCGAGAGGCCGCACCCCGCGGACTCAGTCGCCCGGCACTTGTTCGCTCCTGAGCGACACGCGCGCATAAGCTCGGCTCGTACCCGCTAGCCCCGATCCCACTGGTTCGGGCGGGCGGGCGGGACCTTTCCCCCGTCGGCGTTCAAACGTCGCCGACAAGAAAAGGGTCCCGTCCGCTCCAATCAAATGCTCGTCTCTTTGCGCACAGTGGCGAGAGATGCGGGCGGGCCGGCAGCGAAAACGCCACTCCCGTCCCTGGACGATGTCTTTCGTGTGCGTTCTTCGTTCCTGAAACGAGCAGTAGATGCACTACTGGGCGGCTAGAGTGCCTCGAGGCCGAACGAAATCCACACGCGTGCCTCGGCCCGGGGATCTTTCGCGACCGGCTAGAGTCCGAGTCCTGCGATCGCGGCTTCGCCGATGCGCAGGAGCAGGCTGCGCGCCGGCGGGCAGGACTGGATGGTCGCCGACATGCTTCCGCCGTGACGCAGGTCCAGGTGCGCGGTCTCGGGCCAGAGTTCGATCAGGTCGGGCAGTATGTCGCCCAATGCGACGCTGCCACTCTGCAGCGCAGAGGCCGCGGCTTGAGCCACGATCTGCTCTCGCCAGATCATCGGATCGAGTCGACGAACTGCGTCTGCGTCGATCGAACTGAGTGCGCGCTTCAGACGCCGGCGTGCCCGGCGCGGAAGTTCGTCGTTGCTCTCGTCATCGGGTTTGACCCAGATGCCGCGCAGCGTGTCGTCGGGTAGATCCCAGGCCGCGCCAATGATCTTCGCGATCTCCTTGCGCGCCCAGACCGGCAGCCCAGTGAGAGAGGGCGTTCCTGAAACCTTCGGGAGCGCTGAAACTTCTTCGAGGGCGAGCAATAGCTCCGTGGCGCCCGACACTCCCGGATCGGAACTCGGTCCGGTCTCGGCCATCACGCTGAGTGGCCGGTCGGGATCCCAGTTGTCGACGTGCGAACCGAGTGCGCGCAAGACCGCGATGCAGGTCTGCTGGGCTCGGTCGCGCCGCCAGTGCTGTCCCATGTGTTCTATCGAGCGCCAGCTGCCCAGGCGCGCCGGGTACTCTTCGAGCAGGTCTCTGTGCAGGCGGATCGACTCGCGATGGGCGGCCGGATCGAAGGCGGTCGTATCGGCGAGAGCTTCGCGCGCGCTCGCGCGCAAGGGGTTGCACTCCAGTGAGCGGCGGTAACACAACTGCGCCCGTTCGAGGTCTTCGAGTGGTCCCGCGTAGGCCCGGCCGATGGCTTCCCAGAGTTCTGATTCCACCGGGCGGGTCGGGTGAGCGACGTCGAGTGTGCGTTCGAGTTGTTTCACCGGACCGGCCCAGTCTCCGACCTTGCCCAGATGCGCCGCCAGGAGTTGTGCGGCTGCCACGTTGGCCGGGTCCGCGTGCAGCGTCTCGCAGGCGCGACGCGCGGCTTCGGGGATGCGACCCAGGGACTCCAATGACTGCGTGTCGAGCCAGAGGAGCGTGCCTCGCTCGCTTTCCGGGAGTGTTTCGAGCCCGCGTTCGGTTACTTCGAGTGCGGCTGAGGCTCCGTCGTCGTCGAGGGTAAGGCGAGCGAGTTCAACCCACGCTTCGGCAGGTGCGCCGGGTTCGAGGACGAGGTGTTCGAGACGGTTTCGCGCTTCCCGCCGATTGCCACCGGACAACTCGAGCTGTGCCGCGCGCAGAGCGAGACGTCCGTTGAAGTCTTCCGGAGCAGCGCGCATCCAGCCGTCGAGCTGGACCACGGCTCGGTCGGATTCTCCGATGCGTTCCAGCAGGTCCACTGCGCGGGCGCGCGAGACCTCATCGTCGGGATGCAACGCGACCGCTTCTTCGAGGGCGGCCGCAGCTCGATCGAGTTGCTTCGAGCCTTCGCAGGCCTGCGCGAGTTTGAGCAGGCGCTCAGCGCGCTCCTCGGGACTGAGGTCCATGTTCGCGAGCCGGGAGTCGAGGCAATCACGTGCTCGCTCCGGCGCGCCAAGGCGAAGGCTCAGGTCGGCCATCGCGTCGAGTGCCTCGACGTCGTCGGGTGATTCATCGAGCGCGAGTTCCAGGTGGCGATACGCTTCCGCATTGCGTTGTTGTTCGAGCGCTGCAGTCGCAGCAAGACGGGCTGCGCGGCCGAGTTGAGGTGCTTCCTCGGTTCCTGGGAGTAACGAGCAGGCCAATCCGAACATGCGCTCGGCTTCGTTCCACTCTCCTCGCTCCAGAGCGATCTCACCCGCACCCAGGAGAGCCTGCGTCCATTGCGGATCTCTCTTCAGGGCCTTGCGGTACAGGGCCCACGCGCGCGCATCGTCGCCGAGCCGGCCGCGTGAGAGTCGTGCGGCCTTCGTGTAGGCATCCGCCGCTTCGGCGTCATTGTCGACGTGTTCGGCGAGTCGCAGGGTGTCTTCGAGTTCCATCGCGGGAGCGTCGAGCCGTGCGTGCAGTTGGGCGCGCAGAGACAACGCTTCGTTGAAAGTCGGATCACACTGCAGTGCACGATCGCACGCGTCGAGCGCGCGCGTCGCATCATCCATATGCTCGAGCGTCTGCTGGGCAAGGTCGAACCAGCCCTGAGCGGTCGCCAGGTCAGCCATGGACTCCAGAGCGAGCCGTCGCTTGCTGATTGCGTCGTTCCAGCGGAAGCAGACCGCCAGCGCGTCCGACCAGCGGTCGTAGTCGTCCGCAGTCGGAAGATCGACTTCCGCCAGTGCTTCGAGTGCTTCGCAGGCTTCCCGCGCATTCTCGAGTTCATCCCACTCGATGCGTGCCAGGCGCCGTAGAAGGCGCGCGCAGTCCTTCTCCGGGATCTCGGCGATCTCGATGCGCAGCAGGTCAGCGGCGCGTTGCCAGGCACCCACTCTCTCGAGGATCCCGCGGCCCCGACGGGCGAAGCCGGCACTCGGGTCGAGTTGCAGGCCACGCTCCAGCGCTTCGATAGCTGCGTCCTTGTTATTCGGCTTGGCGGCCGCCAATTCCGCGATGCGTAGCCATGAATCGGCGGCGTTGGGCAGTTGCCGTCCGCTCTCGAGTACGGCTCGCAGCGCGGCTTCTTCTTCCTCCGGGCGATCGAGACGCTCACAGAGTTCGGAACGCAACAACTGTGCAGCGGGAATATCGGGATTGATGGAGAGCGCGCCATCGACGGCTGAAAGTGCGGCCCGTGCGTCGCCCAGAGCGTGCCAGCGCAGGTCGGCGACCTCGAGCATGACCTGCTCTCTCGGCGGTCCTCCCGCTGTGGCGAGTCGCTCGAGAACCGGTACGCGACGAGCTTCGTTTCCGGGTCCCGAAAGCAATTGCTCGAGTGCCGAAAGGGCGTCTGCATCGTTTGGATCGCGCTCGAGCACTCGCTCCCAGGCGGCGATAGCTTCGTCGGTCGCGCATAGCGGATGGGTCAAGTGCTCGGCGATGCGTCGCTCGAGACGTCGCGCTTCGTCGCCGGGCAAGAAGGGCGCGAGGCGCTCGGCCAGGGTGCACCACTCGCTGAGGCGTCCCAACTGCTCGTAGAGTTCGAGCAGGTCGCGCATCAGGTCGACCTGGTCGTCGCGATTGGAACCCGGATCCGAGTCGATCAGTACGCGCAGTTCGAGCGCCGCTTCCTCGCGCAAGTCCGGATGCGAACCCAGTAGTTCTATTCGCTGCTTCTGGTAGGCGACTCGCGCTTCGGCGTCGAGGTCCGGATGCTGGGATAGATCGCGCAGTACATCGACGCGCTCGGCCGTTTCGCCCAGTCGGTCCATGATGGTGTTGAGCGTCTCGAGCCACTCTGCTCTGGGTTTCGGCGATGTGGCAAGCGCCTCGCGATACTCGTCGCGCGCGAGTGCCAACTGGCCGCGTTCCAGGTGCAATGAGCCTTCCTGTGCCAGCAGATCCGCCAGTTCGGCGGGGTCGTCTGTGGCCTCGGAAAGTGCGCGCAACGCGCCGAGCGTGCCGGGTCGATCGCCGACTTCCAGTTCGAGTCCGAGCCAGCGTTGCAGAACCGATGGATTGAGCTGATCGAGGGCTTGCAGGCGCCGGATCCAGCGAAGCGAATCCTGAGGTCGGCGGGCACCTTCGGCCGCTTCGAAGCCTTCGCGAGCGATCGTCAGCCGATCTGTTCCCGACTCGAGCGGGAACCGAGCGTCGAGCAGGCGTAAGAGGCTGAGCGGGTCGTCGCGACGACGCACCACCGTTTCCAACGCTGCGAGCAGTTCCCGATTGCTCGGGTAGTCGACCAACGCATCCCAGAGAAGAGGCTCGGCTTCGACCGCCTCGCCTGCGCGCCAAAGGGCCAGGGCCAGTCTGCGCACGGCATCGGGTGCCGGATTTTCGACATGACTTCCCGCCAGCGGGTGCAGCAGGGCAGCTTCTCGCGTCGGATCGTCGAGCTTGCGGGCCAGTCGTGCACCCCGCATCGCGAGTCCCGCATCACCGTCGACTTCACGCTCGATCAACTGCAACGCTCGTTCGGGTTCGGCGAGCGGACCCTCGAGCAACTGCAACGTCTCCAACACGTGCAGGCGGCGGCGCGCCGGTGTCAGTGCCTCGGGGCGACGCAGAGAACTCTCGAGTACCTCGGCGAGTGTCTCGTGACTCGCCAATTCGCGAAGCATCGGCAAGCGAGCTTCATTGAGTTCGGGATCGTCGGGCGTCTGCTCCAGAATCCGCTCGACGACTGCAAGCCGCGCCTGCGTCGGTTCGCCAGCCGCTTCCATGGCGTTGAGCCAACGTCGCAACCAGCGCAGACTTTCAGCACCGCTGGCCTGCATCGCCAGTTCTTCGCACAGGGCGATGCGCCCCGGAAGATCGTCCGCCGCGTCCAGTGCGGAGAGCAGCAACTCGTCGATGGCCGAGTTCGGAGAGCCTTCGCGCGCGATGCGCAAGGTGGAACAGGCGACTTGCGCCTGGCCCATGTTCAGCTGCATACGACCCAGGCGCAGGGCAATGCTCATTCGCTCGTCGTCGAACAGGCCGTCCTGTTCGAGCCGTGAGGCCAGTCTATGGCAGAGATCTGCCGTTCGTCCCTCCGCCTCGTAGACCGACGCGATCAGGTCATGGGCTTCGCGATCCGAGGAATCCGCTTCCAGAAGTCCCTCGAGTAGATGCGTCGCTTCTGCAGTGCTTCGCAACTGACTCGGTCCGCTGATGAAGATCTCAGCGATCTCGAGTTGAGTTGCGCGACGCTCCGCGGCGTCTTCGGTGCGCTTGGCGAGGGTCTGCAACGCTTCCAGATGCTGCACCGGATTGTCGGTGCGCGAGTACAGCGTGGCGACCAGGCGTAGATCTTCCAGCCCAAGCGGTGCTTCGCGGGTGGCTTGTTCGAGATCTTCGATTGCCTTCTCTGGCTCGCCCAGGCTTTCGGCCCAGAGGCGCGCGCGTTCGATCCGAAAAGCCGCTCGTTCAGCGGGTGTTTCACTGTCTTCCAGGATCTGATCCAGAAATTCCAGCTGTTCCCGCGGAGAGCCGTGCGTGCGCAGTAGAGCGAGTACGGCGCTCTTGATCGCACTAGCCTGCGCCGTATCCGCGTAGCGGCGGGCGCGGCGCAGCGTTCCCAGAGCTTCTGTGACCTGGCCGCTTCCCTCCTGGAGTGAAGCCAGGCGGAGCAGCAGGCTGGCGCGTTCCGGACCATCGACGTGCGACTCGCGCATCGAAAGCCAGGTTTCGTGCTCGTCCGAGGTTCCGCCAGCTTCCAGTGCGCGGGAAAAGAGATCTTCCAGCTGGCCCGCGCGGCTCGGGTCTGCGAGATCGCGCAGTACCGCAACTGCGTCTGCAGAACGGCCCATACCATCGAGCAGTAGACCTGCCTGACGGTGTGCGAGTTCGCGTCGAAGGGGTATGGCGCGCTCGTGCTCGAGTCGCAAGGCCAGCATTTCGACCAGTTCGTCCATCCGGTCCTGCTCGGCCAGCAGACTTTCGAGCAGGTCTGCGGGATCGGTATCGGAGGGATCGTTTGCGAAAACGGGGCGAAGCTCATCGACCGCAGCCGAAAGATCACCGGTCTCGGCCAGCGCGCGCGCGAGTTCGACGCGAATTTCCAGTTGCTCCGGCTCTTCTACGTCGTGCAGTTGCTCGCGGAGTTCGCGGACCAGTTCGGGAAGCTGGCGGGTTCGACGCAAGAGGTCGATCAGGCGAGAGCGCAGCGCCGGATTCGCCGCCAGGCTCAGGGACTCGCGATACCAGTCCGCCGCAGTTTCAAGCGCATCAGGATCAGGCTGTTCGAGCGTCAGGTCTCCAAGCCGAGTCAGGACCAACGCGCGCCGCTTCGGTGCATTTCCCAGCAAGGATTCGAGACCTTGAAGGTTCGAGCGTTCGGTCTCGACGTCGCCCATCTCGCGTGCGACTTCGCAAAGGGCAATCAACGGATCGGGGGCTGCCTCGACATCGATCCAGCGACGAGCCGTTCGCAACGCGCCGGGGAGGTCTCCCGCACTGCGCAGCGCGCCGCACATTTCGCGCAGCAGTTCGATCTTGCGCGGAGTCGGCGGGTCCAGGCTGAGTTCCCGCTCGCAGGCTTCGACCAGAGAAGTCGGGTCCGACGAACGCTCCGCGATCTGCCGCAATCCCCGCAAGGCCGTCGGACATTCAGGGTCGAGATCGAGAGCTGCCAGAAACGCGCTGCGCGCACCGCCCACGTCATCGAGGTGTTCGATACGGATCGCACCCAGTTCGCACCAGAGTTCCGAGCAATTGCCGCTCTCGGGGATACAGGCCAGGTTTTCGACCAGGGTGGCCAGCTCTTCGAAGCGTTCGCTCTTGCGCAGCATTTCGCTGAGGGCACTGATCGCATGCTTGTCGCTCGGCAGGCGTTCGAGAGCCGATTTATAGGCTGATTCAGCCGCCTGCGGATCGTTGAGGGTCTGCGCACGCAGTTCCCCCAGACGCATGAACATGGCTGCAGCGTCGCTTGCGTTCTCGGTCTGATTCGCGCGCCGAGCCAGCACGTCCGCGCGTTCGGTGTGGCGTCCGAGTCGCTCGAGACAGCGGTCCATGACCGCGAGTGCCTCGTCATCATTCGGTTCGCAGTCGAGCAGGCGCTCCAGCCAGTCGACGGCTCGCTCGGGGTCGCCGCTGCGCTCGTGCAGTACAGCGACCTCCAGCATCGTCATCGGCGAAGCACCGTTGGCTTCGAGAAGTTTCTCGAGCGCGTCGATCACGCCGTCGGTGTTTCCGGCCTTGCGCAGGATTCGTGCGCGGAGTTTCTGTACGCCAACGTCGTTGGGGCCGATCTCGTTGGCACACTCGACCCAGTGCTTGGCCGCGTCCATATTGCCGGCCTGCTCGAGTTGTTGAAGTCCTGCTTCCTGGGCCAGGAACAGCTTCTCGACCGGGTCGTGCACGATCGTGAAAAGTCGGCGCTGCAGTTCGTCTACGCGATCCCAGTTGGCATCGGCTTGTTCGATGTCGAGCAAGCGTTCGATCGCCTTGCGCCGCTCGGGGCTTACGCGCACGACTTCGCGCAAGAGCGTTCGGATGCGATCGCTTTCGCTGTCCGGCAGGAGTGTGGCCAGGTGCTCCATCACCTTGTAGCGAATTGGCCCCGATAGGCCTTCGAGTCGCCTCTCGTTCAGGAGGATGGCCTCGTCGAGGCGACCCTCGGCCTCCGCGAGCGCAGCGCAGCCTGCCTGGGCGCGGTCACACACTGGATCAAGACGCAGCGCCTGATCGAAGCGCCGCTGTGCTTCTGCGCAATCCCCCATCTTCAGCCAGAGCTCACCGATCTCGGTCAGCACCCGGGCGCGCTGCTTTGGCGGCAGCGAAAGAGATTCTTCGATCTCGGAGATCTGCACGGCCTGCGTGAGTTCCCCGTGTTCGGCGTGGAGGCGGCGCAGCGCTCCCAACGCCTCGACGTGTTCGGGATCCACTGCCAGGACTTCCTGGTAATACCGTTGCGCGCCAGGATCGTCGCTCAGCTTTTCGTGCAGGACTCCCGCCAGGCGCAGCAGGACATCCACCCTCTGAGGGTCTTCTGGAGACAACACGGAAACCCGGCACTCGTAGACTCCGGCAAGCTGGCTCCAGGAGCTGTCCAGGAACAGCCGCTCTTCCAGAGTCTGAAAGGCAGCCGTATCCGCCGGATCGACGGAAAAGCTCTCCAGCAGCCTTTTCATGTCAGGTGTGTCTGATGTGGGCGGATGGTTCGAATCCACGTCACGCTCTTCGGCGGAAGCCTGCGCTTGCTTGACCTCAAAGGCGCACCAATACGGCAGGTTATCGGCCTCTTATGCAGGAAAGACGCGTCCTTGGTAGCTTGAAAGGGTTGGCGAGCATGCGGTAGCGTCTCTCAGGCTTTGGATACGTCTAGTACACCAGAAGAACGGCCGGACCTGGAGAGGCCGACCCTCCCGGGTTTGGAGGCGGGTTCCGACGCGTCTTCCGAGTCCCGATTGCCCCGGCGTCCGCTCGCCGCGGCGGAGGTGCGCCGTAGACGCCGCGACTGGGGCCTGGCGGCGCTGGTTGGGCTGATCCTGATCGTCCTGATCGCGGTCGAACGGGAACTGGTGTTCTCGTCTCGTTCGCTTCCGATCGGGAGTGATGCGGTCTTCCTGGCGCTGGTCCATGTCAGTGTGATCCTGATTGGGCTCCTGGTCTTTCTGCTGGCCCGCAATGTCATCAAGCTGGTCGTGGATCGCCGTCGGGGAATTTTCGGATCGCGGCTCAATACCAAGTTCGTCGTCACCTTCGTGTTTGCGGCGACGCTGTCGTCGACGGCGCTGTTTGTCCTTTCCGCGCTTCTGGTGACACGTGCGGTCAACGTCTGGTTCGAACTCGAACTCTCACAGACTCTGTCCAAGTCCGTAGAAGTGGCGGACACGTACTACCAGAATCAGAAGGACGAAGCGCTGTTCTTCGCCCGCCGCATTGCGAGCCAGATCGAACAGAAGAGGCTCCTGCGCGAAAATGCGCTCGAGCGATTGAGCCAGTTCGTGTCGGGCAAGCAGGGCGAATACCATCTGGATCTGGTCGAGGTGTTCAGCGCGCAGTTCGAAGAACTGGCTTCGGCCACCGACCCCGAGGTCGCGATCGTGGCGTTCGAATCCAGCGGATCGGAGTTGATCCGGGCGGCGCTGGCGGGAGCGGAGCAGGGGGTGATTCACCGCGCTGGTTCGGGGGAACTCGTGCGCGGCGCCGTTCCCATCCACTCGACCTTCAACGAATCCGAGATCGTGGGCGTCGTCGTCGTCAACCGCTTCCTGCCGCGCGGGATCGGCGAGCAGGTGGCCGCTGTGCGGTCCGGAATGGAAGCTTATCGACGTCTTCAGCCCAGTGAGGGCACGTTTCAGGGCAGCATGCTGATGCTGCTTGCGATGATTACCCTGTCGAGCGTGTTGTTCTCTTCCTGGATCGGTTTCCGACTGGCCAAGCAAGTGACCGAGCCCATCCAACGCCTCGCGGGTGCGACTGCCGAGGTCTCAGCGGGAAACCTCGAAGTGCGGATCGAGCAACGGGGCGATGACGAGATCGGCCGTCTGGTCAGTGCCTTCAACAGGATGGCCACCGATCTTTCCGCCAGCCATCAAGACCTCGAGCGTCGGGGTGCCCAGATGGAGGTCATCCTGCGCAGCGTTGCGGCCGGTGTCCTGTCCCTTGATCGCGACCACATCATCCAAACGATCAATCCATCGGCACTGCGCCTGCTGGGAGTCAAACCGGCCGGTTGGGTCGGACGAAAGGTCGGTGAGATGCTCCAAGGACACGCGCTCGAGACGCTCTACGGGCTGTTGCACCGGCTGTCCACGGGAGCGCAGCAAACTCTTCGCCGCCAGGTGCAACTCACGATCGCCGACGAGATCCGAACATTGAACTGGACCGCGTCGCGGATCGAGGATGTCGAAGGCGAGGCTGCGGGTTTTGTCGTAGTCATCGATGACGTGACGCAGATCCTGCGCGTCCAGCGTATGGCGGCCTGGCGCGAGGTGGCGCGTCGAATCGCGCACGAGATCAAGAACCCGCTCACACCGATCCAGCTCTCCGCACAGCGTCTGCGCCGCAAGCTGACGGGTCGACTTGCCGACGATGAATCGCGTCAGTTGCTGGAAGAATGCACAGGTGCGATCACAAGCGAAGTAGACGCAATGAAGAACCTGCTTGCGGAGTTCTCCAGCTTTGCACAGTTGCCCGCAACGGATCCCGTACCGACCGACCTGAACAAGCTGCTGACCGATGTCGTGAGCATGTATCGCGGCAACGTTACCATCCAGTTCGAAACGGAACTCGAGCCGAGTCTGCCATTGCTCGATCTCGATGGTGAACAGATCAAGCGCGTCGTGTTGAATCTGGTCGACAACAGCATGGCTTCGATCGAAGAGGCCGGTGATGGTCCACGAAGGATCAGTTTCTTGACCCGCTACGATCGCGCGGTCGGCACGGCCCAACTGGAGGTCGCCGACACCGGTACCGGTGTCGCGGTCGAAGATCGTGCGCGTCTATTCGAACCGTATTACTCAACCAAGCGGGAGGGCTCGGGTCTCGGGCTCGCGATCGTCAGCCGAATCGTTTCGGATCATTCCGGCCATATCCGGGTGCGAGCCAACCGGCCCCGCGGTTCCCGCTTTATCGTAGATCTTCCAGTGAGGGCCTGAGCGGCGATGCTTACCACGATCCTGATCGTCGATGACGAGGAAGCCATTCGCCGGACCGTTGCGGCCATCCTCAGTGACGAAGGGTATCGACCCGTCGAGGCACACGATGCGAGCGCGGCGCTCGAGCGCATCGAATCTGCTTCGCCCGATCTGGTCCTGCTCGACGTCGCCATGCCCGGGCGCGACGGGCTCGAACTGCTCGAAGAACTGAGCCAGAAACGCCCCGAATTGCCGGTCGTGATGATGTCGGGACACGGCACGATCGAGACCGCGGTTCGCGCGACGAAACTTGGGGCCTACGACTTCCTGGAGAAGCCACTCACCTACGAAAAACTCCTGCTATCCGTCGAACACGGATTGGAACGCGCTCGTCTTTCGCGTGAGAACCGAGCCCTGCGCGACGAACTGATGGGCGAAAACGAGATCGTCGGTAATTCCGAGGTCATGCGGAATCTCAAGGAACAGATCGCAACGGCTGCGCCGACGGAAGGCTGGGTGTTGATCACCGGCGAGAACGGCACCGGAAAGGAACTCGTCGCGCGGGGAGTGCACCTGCGATCCAAACGACTGGATCGACCCTTCATCGCAGTGAACTGCGCGGCGATCCCAGAGGAGTTGATCGAGAGCGAACTTTTTGGTCACGAGAAGGGCGCGTTTACCGGCGCGATTGCCATGAAGCGTGGGCGCTTTGAGTTGGCCGATGGAGGAACGCTGTTTCTCGACGAAATCGGCGACATGAGCCTGATGACGCAGGCGAAGATTCTGCGCATCCTGCAGGAGCACCACTTCGAGCGCGTCGGTGGAACCGAGACGATCGAAGTCAATGTGAGAGTGATTGCAGCCACGAACAAGGACCTGGAAGTGGAGATGTCCGAGGGGCGTTTCCGTGAAGACCTGTACTACCGACTCAATGTGATTCCATTTCGCGTGCCGCCATTGCGCGAGCGCTACGAGGATATTTCTGGTCTGGTCGCCGTATTTCTCAAGCGGTATGCCGGCGAGTCCGGAAAACACTCCATCGAAATCTCCGAGGCGGCGATCGAGAAGCTGTCGGAATACCCATGGCCCGGCAATGTCCGCGAACTGCAGAACATCGTCGAGCGCCTGGTGTTGATGACGCCGGGGAACACGATCGACGAAGAGCATCTCCCCGAACACATCACGACCCCACCCGAAGAGGCAAAACTCGCGGCTTCCAAGACGTCCGCGCCTCTGGCCGAGGCGCGCGCGAGCTTCGAACGCGAGTATCTGATTCGCGCACTTGGGGAGAATGATTGGAACATCTCGCGCACAGCCGAAGTCGTGGGCCTTGCACGCGAGAGCTTGTCGCGCAAACTTCGCAGCCTGAAGGTAGACGTCGACAAGGAGCGAGAACCCTCGTGACTCCATCCCCCGAACGCAACGTCGTTCCCGTCAGTTCGACGGGGCGCGTCGTTTCAGTGGATGCATCTTCGGTCGTCGTCCAGGTGCCGGGTTGGCCTCGTCATCGTCCCGGTCAGTTTGCGATGTTGAAGCTCGACCCGGACGGGCCGCATCGCGACCCTCTTCTTCCGCGGCCGATGGCGATCTATCGCGCCGACGGCGACGTGGTGGAGTTCCGTATCAAGATCGTGGGTCGCGGAACGCGCGCTCTCGCCGAGCTCCCCGCCGGTGCAAGCCTGCGCGTGACCGGTCCGTTGGGGAACGGCTTTCCCGCGCCCAGGGGCAGTTCGATCCTGGTCGGCGGAGGCAGCGGCATTGCCTCGCTGTTCGAGTTGGCTCGCGATACCACGCCGGCTCCCACGGTTCTGCTGGGCGGCCGGAGCCAGGCCGATATTCTGGGCCTCGACGATTTTGAGAAGCTCTCGATCGACCTGAGGATTGCCACCGAGGACGGTTCGCTGGGCACACGCGGGTACGTGACGGAGTTACTGCAGCCCGAACCGGGCGAGGTCGTCTACGCGTGCGGGCCAACCGCGATGATGCAGCGCGTGGCCGAGATCGCCCAAAAGGCGGGCGCTTCATGTCGCGTGTCGCTCGAAGCGAATATGGCTTGTGGCTTCGGCATCTGCCTGGGTTGCGTCGTCGAGACGCGCAACGGCTTTCGCTACGTGTGCAAAGACGGGCCGGTTTTTTCGGCCGAAGACGTGTCCTGGGAGGTCTCGACGTGATCGAGTCGCCCGATCTGAAAACCGAGTTCGCCGGAGTGAGTCTCGCGAATCCGGTCCTGCTGGCCAGCGGAACCTGCGGGTACGGTAGTGAGTTCGAGCCCTTCCTCGACCTGCGCGAACTCGGTGGTCTGGTCGCGAAGTCACTCACGCTCGAACCGCGATTCGGGAACAAGCCGACGCGCATCACCGAGACACCGGCCGGGATGCTCAATGCGATCAGCCTGGAAAACGTGGGTGTCGAAGCGTTCCTGAACGAGAAGCTTCCGGCGCTGCCCGATGGAATCGCGGTGATCGCGAGCGCCTTCGAGACTGAAATCGATCGCTACGCCGAAGTCTGCCGGCGGCTGGACGGCGCCAAAGGCGTGGCCGCCATCGAAATCAACGCCAGCTGTCCCCATGTGAAGGCCGGTGGGATCGAGTTCGGGCAGGACCCGAAAGTGCTCGCGTCTCTGGTCCGCAGTTGTCGCGGTGCCACCCGGGGGCCGCTGATCATCAAGCTCTCACCCAATGTCACCTCGATCGCCGAAATGGCACGGGTCTGTGAAGCCGAAGGTGCCGACGGCGTGGCGTTGATCAACGCCGTGCAGGGGCTCATGGTCGATGTTCGCTCGCGCAAGCCCGTACTGAGAAACATTCTAGGCGGACTCTCGGGGCCCGCGATCCTGCCGATCGCGCTGCGCATGGTCTATCAGGTGTCGCAGGCGGTCGGACTCCCGATCTGCGGAATCGGAGGCATCTCCAGTGCCGAAGACGCGATCGCGTTTATTTTGTGTGGCGCGAGTGCTGTCCAGGTGGGCACGATCAGCTACACGAACCCCGGCGCGGCCCTCGAGATTCGCGACGGGATTAGCGCGTACTGCCAGGAACAGGGCGTGGCTGCGGTGCGTGAGTTGATCGGGGCCCTGGAGTTACCGCCGCCAGCGCGGCCCTGACGACGGACTTCCCCTCCAGAATCAAGTACCTACAGTTGCCCGGGCGGCCGGTATTTGATATCTGTGTTCCGCTCTCCAGTACCGGGACCTTTTGAAAGAGTGGGCACCGCGTCCGCTTTTTTTTTGTGTCTCGGAAGGCTCTGGAAGGCGAGGAAATCAGCCGGGGAAACAATCTGGGAATCCCGCGTAACTACATGATGTACAACGACATTCCAGCAGATTTACTGCGAATCGTGGAGCCGGTGGTTCTGGACCACGGGCTCGAACTGATCGACGCTGGGATCCGCCAGGCCGGGGGCAAGACCCTGGTCCGCATCGTGTTGGACACTCCTGAAGGCGACGGAAAGATCACGGCGGATCAGTGTGCCGGGGTTTCCCGCGAGGTCGGCCAGATTCTCGAGGTCGAAGATCTGTTGCCAGAAGCCCATACACTTGAGGTCAGCTCGCCCGGTGTGGACAAGACCCTGGGTCGAGAGAAGGACTTCGAGCGGGTCGTCGGCCGCCGGATCGCACTCGAGACACGCGAGCAGATCTTGGGCCGCCGCAAGTTCAAAGGGGAACTGGTGGCTTTTGAGGCGGGTCAGGTTCACGTGCGGATGCCTTCGGAGGAAATCCGGATTCCGTTTCCGCTCATTCAAAGGGCAAAGGCGTTCTATCCGTCCGACCCCTTGAAATCGAAGAGGTAAAGCATGGAGCTGGATCTCAATCGCATCATCGATCAGGTCGGAAAAGACAAAGGCATCAGTCGTTCGGTCGTCGTGGAGACGCTCGAGAAGGCGATGATTACGGCCGCGCGCCGCAAGCTCGGCGCCGAGCGTGAGATCGAAGCCCAGTTCAACAACGACACGGGCGAGGTCGAACTCTTCGAGTTCAAGACGGTCGTCGCGGGTGAGCCGAGCAACGATTCCGAGATCGGCCTGGCCGAGGCCCAGGAGCAGGACGCCGACGCCGAGGTTGACGACCAGCTCGGGGTGAAGCTCGATACCGCGGAGTTTGGCCGCATCGCGGCCCAGACCGCCAAGCAGGTCATCATCCAGGAGGTTCGCAGCGCCGAGCGCCAGATGGTCTACGACGAGTACAAGGACCGGAAGGGCGAGATTCTCCACGGAGTCGTACGCCGCATCGAGAAAGGCAATCTGATCGTCGACCTGGGTCGGGCCGAGGGCATCGTGTACCGCAAGGAACAGGTGCCGCGCGAGATGTTTCGCATCAACGAGCGCATCCGTGCCTACGCAATGGACGTGCTCGAAGACGCCAAGGGACCGCAGATCATATTGTCGCGGGCTCGCACGGAGTTCTTGATCCAGTTGTTCGAGCAGGAGGTGCCCGAGATCTACGAGGGCATCGTGCACATCGAAGCCGCGGCTCGCGAGCCAGGAGCGCGGGCGAAAATCGCGGTGGTTTCGCGCGATCGCGACGTGGATCCGGTGGGTGCCTGTGTTGGCATGCGCGGAAGTCGCGTACAGGCGGTCGTTCAGGAATTGCGCGGCGAGAAGATCGACATCGTGCCGTTCAACACCGACCCGGTGAAGTACGTGGTCTCGGCCCTCGCACCTGCTCAGGTCGTGCGCATCATGGTCGACGACGAAAACAAGTCGATGGATGTGATCGTTCCCGACGACCAGCTTTCGCTGGCCATAGGCAAGAAGGGGCAGAACGTCCGACTGGCCGTCCAATTGACGCGCTGGAAGATCGACATCAAGAGCGAAGAGTACATGCTCGAGGTTCAGGACGAACTGACGAGTGCGCTATCGGTCGTCGAAGGAGCAGGAGAGTACGAAGCGAAGCTTCTGATGGACCACGGTGTCGCAAGCCTGGTCGAACTCATCGGAGCTGACCTGGAACTCCTGACGGCGATTCCGGGCGTGAGCGAAGAGGGCGCCGCCGCAGTCAAGGCGCATGCTGCGAAGCTTCTCGAAGAGAAGCTCGAGCGTGAGCGGGTCGAGGCCGAAGCGGCAGCCGCCGCGGCGGCTGCTGGCAATGAAACCGGGGGGCAAGGCGTTGCGCCTGTCGAAACCAGCGCCCCGGTCGCAGAAGACGGAGACTCTACGGACTCATAGTCCGTAGGACGGAGAGGCACATCGCAATGGCCACGGTCAGAGCCTACAAGCTCGCGGACGAGCTCGGCGTCGACAAGAACGAGCTGATCAAGCGCGCGAACGAAATTGGAATCGAACTTCGCAGCGCGATGGTCGGGCTCGATCCTGAGCAGGTCGAGAAGTTGAAGAAGCTTTTCGGTGTCGCGTCCAGCGGCGTCGAAACGGTCGAGAAGCGCGTCGGAAACAAGATCATCCGTCGCCGTCGCAAAGTGGTTGCGAAAGCGCCGGAACCGCCTGCGCCCGAGGTTCCGAGTGAACCGGAGGCTCCGAGCGAACCCGAAGCCGTGAGCGAACCCGAAGTTTCGGCTGAACCGCTGGTTGCGAGCGAACCGGTGGTCGAGCAGCCCGAGCCGGTTGAAACACCCGCGGCTTCGGAACTCGTCGCAGAGCCGGTCGAAACACCCGTGGCCCCGGAGCCTGAAGCGCCGGTCGTCAGCGAGCCGGCAGCGGCGACCACCGAGAAGCGGGCTCCGGAGAAGAAGCCCGAGCGGCGCGTGAGGAGCTTGAGTGAACCCGCGCGAATCGTCGCGGATCCGCTGCTCGCAGAAGGAGTGCCTCAGCCCAGACCTGCGCAGACTCCGAGTGCTCCGGCACCCGCGCAGGCTCGAGGTGGCGCACCGGCCAGCGTCGCAACGCCGTCGGGTGGTGTCGCGGCACCGGGTGCTGACAACCGCCCGGGAAGCCGCGGCAGTGCTGGAGGTGTGCGCCGCAAGGTGATCGAGGGGCACAACCTGAAGGAGCAGGAGACGGTCGCACGCATGGCGCGCGGCAATGTCCAGGCGCATCTCGAGAAGAGACGCATGATCGTCGAAGCCCAGTCGCGCATGCAGCCGCGCCGCAAGAAGGTCAAGGGCGGCAAGAAGGCCCCGGTAATGCCGGGCAAGCCGAAGATGATCGTGCGCGTTGGCGCGTCGATCGGCCTTCCCGAGCTTTCTCGTCAGATGGGCATGAAGATTCGCGACCTTCTGCGAAAGGCGCGTGCGCTCGACGCAGAGTTGGAACGCGATGACATCATCGATCTTGAGACCGCCACGTTGCTCGCGGAGGAGGCGGGCTTCGCAGTGAATCGCGTGGAGACTGAACTGGAGAAGGCCGTCGCGGCTGCGGACGCGGAAGATGTCGCGCCCGAAGAGGAAAAGGCACCGCGTCCGCCTGTCGTCACGGTCATGGGCCATGTAGATCACGGCAAGACCTCCTTGCTCGACGCAATTCGCAAGACCAAGGTGGTCGAGGGCGAGGCGGGCGGAATTACCCAGCACATCGGTGCCTACCAGGCGAAGACCGGTACGGGAATCGCAACCTTTATCGACACGCCGGGTCACGCCGCATTCACGCAGATGCGCTCACGCGGCGCCCAGGCGACGGATATCGTCGTGCTCGTGGTTGCCGCAGATGACGGCGTCATGCCTCAGACGATCGAAGCCATCGATCACGCCAAGGCGGCAGAGGTGCCGATCATCGTCGCGATCAACAAGTGCGACAAACCCGACGCCAACCCCCAGCGAGTCATGCAGGCGCTGCTGGAGCACGAACTGGTTGCCGAAGATTTCGGCGGCGAGACCATCTGTATTCCCGTTTCGGCAATTACGGGCGAAGGCCTCGAAAAACTGCTCGAAATGCTCGGCCTGCAGGCCGAATTGCTCGAACTCACGGCACGGGTCAAAGGCAACGCCCAGGCTGTGGTGCTCGAGGCGAAACTCGACAAGGGGCTCGGACCCGTCGCGACCGTGCTGGTGCAGCAGGGGACGCTGAAGCAGGGCGATGCCGTGCTGGTCGGCCAGATCTACGGGCGCGTTCGCTCACTCACTGACGAGAGCGGTACGAGGCTCAAGCAGGCCGGACCCTCACAGCCCGTACAGATCATCGGACTGTCGGGCGTTCCCGAAGCGGGGCGGGAAGTCGTGGTCGTGAAGAACGAGCGCGAGGCCAAGTCGATCGCCGAGCTTCGATTGGCGGATGACAAGCGCGCGGCAGCGGCGGACGCTTCCAGCCCGGGCGAACTGGACCCCGACGATATCTTCGCCGCGCTCGGCGAGACAGGCAACAAGGAACTGAACGTCGTTGTGAAAGCCGACGTGCGCGGTACTGCCGAGGCAATCAAGGATGCTCTGCAGAAGCTGTCGACCGATCGCGTCAAGCTGACGGTCCTGCATTCCGGTGTCGGTGGTATCACCGAGAGCGACGTGATGCTCGCCACTGCCTCGCGGGCCGTGATCATGGGCTTCCACGTGCGTCCGGAACCGGCGGCCCGCAAGGCGGCCGAGAGGGACGGTGTCGAGATCCGCACTTCGGACATCGTCTACGAGATGCTCGACGAGGCGCAGGCCTTGATGACCGGCCTGCTGCCGCCCAAGCGCACTGAGAAGCTGCACGGCCACGCCGAGGTGCGAAAGCTCTTCGTCATTCCAGGTGTCGGGACGGTCGCGGGTTGTTTCGTTCCCGAGGGGACGATTCGCCGCAGTGCCCGAGTCCGGGTCGTGCGCGACGGTGTTTCGATCTACACGGGCCGTCTGAGTTCGCTCAAGCGTTTCAAGGACGATGTTCGCGAAGTCAACAACGGGCTGGAGTGCGCGATGTGCGTCGAAAACTACAACGACGTCAAGGTCGGTGACCTGCTCGAGTCGTTCGATGTTGAGGAGACTGCGGATACCCTCTGAGGGATCGAGGCCTGAAGCTTCGAGGTCCGGGAGGCGAGCATGTTGATCGCGGCAGCGCTGATCGAACTCGAGCTGCCCGAAGCAGACACGATCAAGGCGCGCCGGCGCGTTGCCAAGGCGGTCAAAGATCGGATCAGTCAACGCTTCAACGTCTCGGCTGCGGAGGTCGGCGATCCCGATGATCGACACAGCGTCTGCATCGGCTGCGTGATGGTTGGCGTCGATCCGAGGCATCTGCGAAACAAGATGGAGCAAGTCACAAGCTACGTAGAGAGCCTGGCCCTGGCCGAGACCGTGTCCGACGACATCGTCGTGGTGCGTCTGGACGAAGTAGAGGAACTCGACGAGGCTGCTCTGGCAGCGAATCCCGATTGGGGAAACGAGTGATCGACAGGAGCGCAGCTTGAAGCATTCCCGCGAAAGAATCGCGCAGGAACTGCGTGTTCGCCTGAGTTCGATCCTCCAGCAGCGGGTATCCGATCCGCGGCTGGAGCACGTGTCGATCAGCGAGGTCAAGCCGTCGCCCGATGTGGGTGTGGCGCGGGTCTACTACCGAACGCTGGGCGAACCCGAGGAGGCCAGGGCCGCACTCGATTCAGCCAAGACATTCATCCGGCGCTGTCTCGCAGATGAAATCAGCCTGCGGCGCGTCCCCGAATTGATCTTCAAGCTCGATGAGACACTCGAAAATGCCGCCAGGCTGGAATCGATCTTCCGCGAGGTGCGGCCCGAAGGCGATGCCACGGGTGCCCGTTCCGATTCAACGACTTCCGACAGCTCCTCTGTGGAGCGCGAGGATCCGCTTTGATTCACGGTTTTCTTGTGATCGACAAGCCTTCCGGCATGACTTCGCACGACGTGGTCCAGCGCGTGCGTCGCTGGGCCAAACAGCGCCGCGTAGGTCATCTGGGGACATTGGACCCGCTGGCGACAGGCGTGCTGCCGATCGCGCTTGGCGAAGCGACCAAGCTTTCCCAGTTGCTCACTCATGGAGAAAAGAGCTATCGCGGGCGAGTCCGCCTGGGCATCGATACCACTACCTACGATCGCGAGGGAGAGGTGCTGAGGGAGTGCGAAGGGCCCTGGCCCTCCGAAGAGGACCTCAGGAAGGCGCTCGAGACATTCATCGGCGAGATTCAACAGACTCCTCCGCCCTACTCAGCGATCAAAACGGGCGGGCAGGCTGCCTATCGGCGCGTGCGCCGCGGTGAGCAGGTGACCCTGGAGCCCCGAACCGTGACCATCTCTCGCCTGGAACTGCTCGACTACGAACCGCCGTTTGCCTCGATCGATGTGGATTGCAGCGCGGGAACCTATCTGCGGGCTTTGGCCAACGATCTCGGGAAACTCGTCAAGGTCGGGGGGCATCTGTGGGAACTCGTGCGCACGCGCAGCGGTCCCTTTCGTATCGAACAGTCCCTGCCGCTGGATGAACTGGACGAGTCCGGCCATACCCGGCTGATTTCCCTGGCGGAAGCGACGGGGCTGCCTAGTTTCGAGGCAGACGCTCGGGTCAGTCGTCGGGTCCGGAATGGCATCCAGCTGGGACGTCACGAGGTGAAAGGGGCCCCGCCCGAGGGGAATCTGCAACTGGTCCGGGCCGGAAAGCTGATTGCGCTGCTTCAGGCCCAACGCGGCATTCCAGAACTACGTACCCTACGGGTGTTTCTCGAGGACGGGGAATAGCCCGAGACCGCCACGGCGCTCGGCTCGCTAAGTCGCCGAAACCCGTAATGAATCCATTTGCAGGGCCTCTGGGCCTCTGCTATACACCCGACTTCCAGGAGGCCCTATTTGCTCGATTCGGCGCGCAAAGAAGAGATCGTCAAAGAGTACCAGCACAAACCCGGTGACACGGGTTCGAGCGAGGTGCAGATCGCATTGCTGACCGAGCGAATCCGACAGCTCACTTCGCATCTGGAGTTCCACAAAAAGGACCACCATTCGCGAAGAGGACTCTTGCTGTTGGTAAGTCAGCGTCGAGCGTTGCTCGACTATCTGAAGAAGACCCACGCGGATCGCTATGCGCCCCTGATCGAACGATTGGGAATCCGGCGCTAAGAACCTAGAACGAAAGGGCTGAGGGGTCGGCCAAGTCCGGCCCCGGTATCAGTACCAGGATGCGAGATGTGGGATGAGCGATGCGCACACACGATGTGCCCATCGCTCATTCTGCATCCAAGTTTCAGCCCCCACCCACATCTCGTACCGAATAATCGCATTTATGCTGCGGGCACCGATCGTGTACCGCAAGCGATGACGAGGAGTGAGTGAATGGCAATTGAAACAGTTCAGT
This sequence comes from bacterium, assembly GCA_024226335.1. NCBI lineage: Bacteria > bacterium. The sequence continues at coordinate 18,371 of JAAELY010000497.1, read as the reverse complement.
GTACAGTAGACGGCAAGACGATCTCGATCGAAACAGGTCGTATCGCCAAGCAAAGCAACGGTTCGGTGATCGTCAGATGCGGCAAGGCCGCGGTCATGGTCACCGTCAACTCGGCGAAACCGCGAGAAGGAATCGACTTCTTCCCGCTGACCGTCGATTTCCTGGAGAAGATCTACTCCGCGGGCAGGATTCCCGGAGGCTTCTTCAAGCGCGAGCGAGGCATGACGGAGAAGGAGGTGCTCACCTCCCGCTTCATCGACCGCGCGCTGCGACCCCTATTCCCGGATGGCTACCGCGACGAGACACAGGTCACCTGTCAGGTGATCTCTGCCGATCCTGAGTTCGAGGCCGACGTCCTCGGCTTCGTCGGCGCATCGGCCGCAGTGAGCCTTTCGAGCATCCCGTTCCCCGCTCCGATTGCCGCGGTGCGCGTATTGCGCGTCGACGGAAAGCTGATCGTGAACGGCACACACGAAGAAACGGCTGCGGCCGATATCAATATCATCGTCGCCGGTAGCGACGATGCGCTGGTCATGGTCGAAGGCGGGGCCTCCGTGGTACCCGAAGCCGACCTGCTCGAAGCACTGCGCTTCGGTCACGAGCAGATCAAGATCGTGATCGAGATGCAGCAGGAGCTGGTCAAGAAGGCCGGCAAGACCAAGCGCGAGTATCCGGCTCCCGAAAAGGACGAAGCGCTGATCGCGAAGATCAGCGACATCGCCCAGGATCGCATCAAGGAAGCTTCACAGATTCGCGAGAAGAAGGCCCGCTACGCGGCGTTCGACGAGATCGACGCAGAGGTAACGGAGAAGTTCGTCACCGAGTACCGCAACGCTCCCCTTCAGGCCAGCACGCTTGCCGAGTTCGAAGATGCGTCCAGCAAGGGGCGCAAGCTCTCTTCGAACGTGAAGAACATTCTTCACGACCTGCGCGGTTCGGCGATGCGCGAGGCCATTCTGAGTGGCGAGCCCCGCATCGACGGGCGCTCGACGACTGACATCCGGCCGATTGCCTGCGAGGTCTCGGTCTTCCCCGGACCCCACGGCACGTCACTGTTCACACGCGGTGAAACGCAGGCCTACGTTACCGTCACCCTCGGTGGATCGAGGGACGAACAGATGATCGAAGGTCTGGTCGATACCCACTACCGGGGCTTCTACCTGCACTACAACTTCCTGCCGTTCAGTGTCGGTGAAGTGCGGCCCTTGCGCGCACCGAATCGGCGCGAACAGGGCCACGGTGCACTTGCACAGCGCGCGGTCAAGGCGATCATGCCCGAGCCCGAAGACGCGCCCTTCACGATCCGACTGGTCTCTGAAATTACCGAGTCCAACGGCTCTTCGTCGATGGCGTCGATCTGCGGCGCGACGCTCGCGTTGATGGAAGCGGGCGTGCCGATCAAGGCACCCTGCGCGGGCATCGCGATGGGTCTGATCACCGACGGTACGCGCAATGCGGTGCTGTCCGATATCCTCGGCGACGAGGACCACCTGGGGGACATGGACTTCAAGGTGGCGGGTACCACCGAAGGCGTCACGGCCATCCAGATGGACCTCAAGATCGAGGGTCTGGACTGGGCCGTCCTGGAAACGGCACTCGAGCAGGCGCGTGTGGGACGACTGCACATCCTGAAGCGCATGGCCGAGGAGACCGCCCAGGAATTGCCCGGTTTCAAGGCGCGCGAGGAGCTTTCGGAGAACGCACCGCGCATGAGCGTGCTCTGGATCAAGCCGGACCGAATCCGAGATCTGATCGGACCGGGTGGCAAGGTGATCCGCGGCATCCAGGAGACCACAGGCGCCAAAGTCGATGTCGACGACTCCGGTCGTTGCACGATCTTCGCGCCAAACTCCACGGCACTTTCTGCTTGCCAGGGTATGGTCGAAGAGATCACTCAGGAAGCCGATGTCGGAAAGCTCTATGTCGGCAAGGTGAAGCGGGTGACCGATTTCGGGGCTTTCGTCGAGATCTTCCCGGGCACCGACGGCTTGCTGCATATTTCCGAGCTGGCCGATCACCGTGTCGCGAAGGTGGAAGACATCTGCGTCGAAGGTGACGAGGTCATGGTCAAGTGCATCGACGTGGACCCGAGCGGAAAGATCCGCCTGTCCCGTCGAGCCGCGTTGGAAGAAGAGCTTGAAAAGGCAAAGGACTGAGTTCGGTCGCTACTGAGCGAAACAACACCAGTGCGGAGGACCGAGGTGGGTCCGAAACGGACGGATCTGGAGTCCGGCGCGATCGTCGTCAGTGAGTCAATGACGGGAGTAGAGTCCGTTTCCTTCGGGCTCTACTTCCCGACAGGCTCACGCTTCGAGACACGCGAGAACAACGGTATCTCGCACTTCATCGAGCACCTGGTGTTCAAGGGTACGCCGACACGCACCGCCGACGAGATCAATCGCGAGATCGATGCTCTCGGCGGTGCGAGCAACGCCTACACCAGCAAAGAGACGATCTGCCTGCACGCGCGTGTGCTCGCCGAGCAGTTGCCACGTGCGATCTCGTTCATGGCCGAGTTGGCCACAGACGGGCTGCCTGAGGGCATCGAGTCGGAAGTCGAGCGCGAGCGCAGGGTGATTCTCTCGGAGATCCGATCCGTCGAGGACTCGCCCGAGGATCAGGTCGGTGAGTTGATCGACGACGCCTATTTCGGAGATCACCCGCTGGCTTTGCCGATCGTCGGCTCCGTGAACGCGGTCGCGCGACTCGACCTGGCGGAGATTCGCAGCCACTACCGAAAGCACCTGGTCGCCCAGGAGATGGTCGTGGCCGCCGCCGGAAAGCTCGATCACGACGCGCTGGTCGAACTGGTTCGTTCGCGACTCGACGCGGTGCCGACCGGTGAGACGATGCCGCGGAGCAGCAACCCCGCGCCCGGGGTCAGCAGTCGCGTGATCGAACGCGAACTCGAACAGGTACACATCTGCCTGTCGGCGCGCGGCATCTCCGGTCGCGACCCGCGCTGGGCGGCCGCCGAATTGCTTTCGGTCATCGTCGGCGACGGCTATTCATCCCGGCTGTTCCGCGAGGTGAGAGATCGGCGCGGGCTCGCGTACTCAGTTTTTTCCTCGCTGATCAGCTATACCGACGCTGGGAGCTTCAATGTAGACGTAGCCGTTGCCCCCAGGCAGCTCGACGAAGCGCTCGAAGTGATCGGGCAGGTGCTGGCGACGGTGCGCGATGGCGATCTCACGCGTGAAGAACTCGAAGCAGCCAAGCAGCACTTGCGGGGCAGCGTACTGCTGGGGCACGAGTCCACTAGCGCTCGCATGAGCTATCTGGCGGAGCAGGTGCTCTACGGGGAGACGAATCTGGAACTCGAACACGACCTTCAGCAGATCGAAAGCGTCGACCTCGAGCAGGTCCGAGCCATGGCGGCAGAGCTTTTTTCCGAGCCGCTGGCGGTGGCCGCGATCGGGCCGTTATCCGCGACGCGATTTTCGCCTCTGGGCTATGAGTTGCCGTCATGACCGCCGTTCCCATACGCATCGCGCGCGTCAGAGGGCTCGAGGACAAGGATCTGGCTCTTCCGGAGCTGGCCACGTCCGGCAGCGCGGGCGCGGACCTGCGCGCCGCGATCCCGGGCGAACAGACTCTGGCACCCGGGCAACGGGCGACGGTCCCCTCGGGCATCGCGATCGCGCTTCCCGAGGGCTTTGAGGCTCAGGTGCGGCCCCGTAGCGGCCTGGCCTCGAAGCACGGCGTCAGCATGCTCAACGCACCCGGGACGATCGATTCGGACTATCGGGGCGAGATCAGTGTAATCTTGCAGAACTTCGGGGAGAGGGATTTCGTGCTCCGTCGAGGAGATCGCATCGCTCAGCTCGTCGTTGCTCCAGTAGTGCGGCCGGAGTGGGTGGAAGTTGACGCCGTGGAGGACCTCGGCGACACCCAGCGCGGCGACGGGGGCTTCGGGCACACGGGGAGATAGCTCGTCTTGGATAACGCTGATCATCAGTCCAGCGATCCTCCGATCGGTCGTTCCTACGCCGAATCGGCTCCCCACCCGCTTCCCCCGACCCAACTCGAGGCGGAGAAGCCGCGCTGGAGCCCCAGCAATCTAACGAAGCGGATCTTCACGGCGATCATGCTGATTCCTCCGGTGCTCTGGGTCTGCTACACGGGCGGACTGCCTTACCTTGCCGTCGTCATCGCCTTCTCGGTACTGGGCATCAACGAGTTCTACGGCTTCATCAGTGCGAAGGGGGCGACTCCGCACCGCCTGCCTGGCCTGATCTCGGCGGCCGCGTTGCCGGTGATCGTCTACTTCGGCAACGAGTTCATGGCCATCAGCTTCATGACCGCGATCTTTCTGACGGTCATGATCATGCAGCTGACCAAGGCCGAGGTCCACGAGGCGATTGCGAGTGTTTCGGCCACGTTCTTTGGCGTGTTCTACGTGGGCTGGTTGCTTTCGTATGCCGTCTCGGTGCGCTTCATTGCCGACGATCTCTCCCTGCGTTCGGGTCTGGAGTTCGACCCGCGCATCGGCTTCTTTTTCATGGTCTTCTGTCTGACGGCGGCGGTCGGTTCGGACACGGCGGCCTACTTCGTGGGTCGCAAGTTCGGTCGTCACAAACTGGCGCCGGAGATCAGCCCGAACAAGACGATCGAGGGGGCGATCGGCGGAATCCTCCTCGGTGGCGTCGCCGCGGGCCTCGCCTGTAAGTTCATTTTCGATACCTTCATCGACGAAGCTCTGGCCGCGGACTTCAGCTATATCGCGGCCGGGCTCTTCGGTGTCGCGATTGCGGCTGTTTCGATCATCGGCGACCTGGTCGAGTCCGTGCTCAAACGAGACGCAGACCTCAAGGATGCCGGTGGTCTGTTGCCCGGCGTCGGCGGTGTCCTGGACCGGATCGACTCCGCTTTGGTCGCAATTCCCGTCATGTATTACCTGTTGCTCGGTTACTACTACTCTTTGTATCCGGCCCTCTAGCCCAGTCGAACGAGGAGAACATCTTGATCCCCCGCTACAGCCGCCCCGAGATGCTCGCGATCTGGTCTGACGATCATCGCTATGAGCTCTGGAGTCGCATCGAAGTAGAGGTCTGCCGGGCGTTGAGTGCGCGCGGCGAGATTCCCCGCGAGGCCTTTGAGACGATCGAAGCCCGGGCAAAGGTCGATCCCGAACGAGTCGCCGAAATCGAAGCGAAGGTGCATCACGATGTGAACGCCTATCTGGACGCACTGGCCGAAGTCGTGGGGCCGGCTTCACGTTATGTGCATCTGGGCCTGACTTCGTCGGACGTGCTCGATACGTGCCTCGCGTTGCAGATGCGGGATGCGTTCGATCTGATCCTGAGCGAATGCGATCGTTTCGTCGGCGCGCTGCGAGAACGCGCGCTCGAACACCGCAAGACGGCCTGCGTGGGCCGCACACATGGAATCTTCGCAGAGCCCACGACCTTCGGACTCAAGCTGCTCAAGGCTTTCGATGAAGCGGTGCGATGTCGCGAACGCCTGAAGCGCGCCCGCGATCAGATCGCCGTTGGCAAGCTATCGGGCGCCGTCGGCACCTTCGCCCACCTCGATCCCGAGATCGAGACCGAGGTGCTGGAGAAACTCGGCATGACCGCGGCATCGATCTCGACACAGATCGTGTCGCGAGATCGGCACAGCGAAGCGATGTGCGCACTGGCGCAGATGGCGACCTGCATGGAGGCGCTCGCCGTCGAGGTTCGCCATCTGGCGCGCAGCGACGTCGGCGAAGTCCAGGAATTCTTCGGCACCGAGCAGAAGGGCAGTTCGGCCATGCCGCACAAGCGCAATCCGTGGCGTTTCGAAACGCTCACCGGACTCGCTCGGGTCGTGCGTGGCTACGCCTCTTCGGCTCTGGAGAATTCCGTGCTCTGGCATGAGCGGGACATCTCCAATAGTTCGGTCGAGCGCATCATCTGTCCCGACGCGACGCTGGCCGTTCACTTCATGTTGCAACGTGCCGCCGATCTCACGGGAAGCTTGAAGGTCTTTCCCGAACGCATGCGTCAGAACATGGATTCGGCGCGCGGGTTGATCTTCTCCGGATCCGTCCTGCTGGCTCTGGCTCGCCACGGTATCTCACGTCAGGAGGCGTACCGCCTGGTCCAGGCGCACGCGATGTCGACCTGGGACGAGGGCGGCCATCTATACGATCGTCTGATGGCGGACGAGAAAGTGACCAAAGCGCTGGCGGCTGAGGAACTCGAGGAGTGCTTCGACCTGGACCGCCAGTTGCGAAACGTGGATGCGATTTTCGAGCGAGTGCTGGCGCAAGCCGGCCAGGGAGGCGACGCGTGAGGGTCAAGGTATCGGTGAAGTTGAAGCCCGGTGTACTCGATGCGGAAGGCCGCGCGATCCAAAAGACCGTGCGCGACCTGGGTTACGACCAGGTTGCGGAGATTCGCACGGGAAAGCTGATCGAACTCGACGTCGATTCCGCCACGCCGGAAAAGGCGAGGGCGTTGGCTACCGAGTTATGCGACAAGATTCTCGCGAATCCGGTCATCGAGCAGTACGAGATCGAGGTCGATTAGCGCACTCGTCAGGCGGCAAGACGTGCGAACTTCCAGACAAGTCGCGACTGATTTCGTCGATCTGATCCATGCCCAGGACCTGGACGGCCTGATTGCGGCCACACCTCGGGATCGCACGTTCCGCAGGCGCTCGGACGCTACGAGCTGAAGGAACGCCGGCCGGGGTTCCAGACGATGGGCGGGTAGGGCGCGCGCTCGTTCAGGGCCAGCGCAGTGGTGTTTGCCAGATAGTGCGTGCGGTTGCTGAACAGCTGCCAGAGGCTCTGTTCGAGCTGCGGGTTTCCCGCCCGCCACTGATCGACTGGATGCCGGGCCGCCGCGGCCGCGACACGGGTGACCAGCGATTGCTCGCCGATCACGCCGTCGAACAGGCCACCGAAAAGCGCCTGCATCTGTCGCAGGGGGCTCCAGGCGTTCTCCTTCAGCTCCCTCTGGACGGTCTGTTCGAGCTGATGGGCTAGCAGTGCTTCGATCTGCGCCAGTTCCAACCACGCCTGGGGGCTGAGCAGCTCGGGCCGGCCTCTCGCGCGCACGGAAAAACCGCGCGTGTTGCGCGTCGTCTCTACCAGCGCCGCCCGCAGGTGTCGCACGACCTCGTCGTATTCCAGCTCCATTCACTCAGGCTAGCAGCCAGTTGCCGCGAGGCTAGCAGCCTGTTGCGGTGGCAGCCCTGTCTGAAGGACCCGAAACAGGCCTCCCGAGTGGGCCCTCGTTGACACGGGTGGGGACCGATTGGCACACTCCCGCCCATCTGGGGTTGAGGGGGCTCCCCAGGACTGATCCCTGACGGCAGAGCGCAGCGGCAGGAGCGCCGAGGCGAGCTGGCCGGAATCCCACTGCCCCCCGTTTTCGAGAGATACGTGAGCAACACGGCTTCGCCACGGTTCGATCCGGGCGCCCGCCCTCCCCACGTCGGGGTGGTCGTGTTTCCCGGATCCAATGACGATCGCGACATGGCGTTCGCGTTTGATCGCCTCGGCGCGCGCGTCAGCATGCTCTGGCACAAGGATTCTTCCCTGCCCGAGGGGCTCGACGGTGTCGCCATACCCGGCGGTTTCTCGTATGGCGACTACCTGCGCGCCGGTGCGATGGCCCGCTTCTCGCCGATCATGAAGAGCGTCGCGGCTGCGGCCGAGGACGGCCTGCCCGTCATCGGAGCGTGCAATGGTTTCCAGATCCTGTGCGAGTCGGGATTACTGCCCGGTGGGCTGGTGCGAAACCGCGACTGTGTATTCATCTGCAAGGACGTGATCGTGCGTGCGGACGAGGTCGGTTGGATGGGGGCGGAGCTGGAGTCTGGCACACTGCTCGATATCCCGATCAAGCACGGTGAAGGCGCCTACGTGCCCGACCCCGATCGACCGCCACGGGTGGCGTTTCGCTACGTCGACGAGAATCCGAACGGTACGGTCGATCAGATCGCCGGTATCGTGAACGAACGCGGCAACGTGCTCGGTCTGATGCCGCATCCGGAGCACGCGGTCGATCCACTGCTCGGGAGCACCGACGGTGCGAAGCTCCTGCGCTCCTTCCTCTACGCCTGTTCGAAGCGATCGGGGTCGGCATGACAGAGCCAGAAGTCAATCTGCAACTGGCGCGCGAGCACGGCCTGAGCGACGCGGAGTACGACGACATCCTGCAGATTCTGGGTCGCGTTCCAACGTATCCCGAACTCGGTGTCTTCTCGGTGATGTGGGCCGAACACTGCTCCTACAAGTCCAGCAAGAAATACCTGTTGACCCTTCCCACGGAAGGCCCCCATGTGATCCACGGACCGGGTGAGAACGCCGGTGTGGTCGATATCGGTGACGGTTGGGCGGCCGCCTTCAAGATCGAGAGCCACAACCATCCCTCGTACATCGAGCCACACGGCGGTGCAGCGACGGGCGTCGGCGGCATTTTGCGCGATGTGTTCACGATGGGTGCGCGTCCGATTGCGAACCTGAACTCGATCCGCTTCGGGCCGCTTTCCGATCCGCATCAACGTTATCTGCTGCGGGGTGTGGTGTCGGGGATCGCCGACTACGGCAACTGTTTCGGCTGTGCGACCGTCGGTGGCGAAGTTTCGTTCCACCCGGGCTACGCGTCGAACATCCTGGTCAATGCCATGAACCTCGGGTTGGTCAAGCAGGATGCGATCTTCCTGGCGACGGCGAGCGGCGAGGGCAATCCGGTGATCTACGTCGGTTCGAAGACGGGCCGGGATGGCATTCACGGGGCCAGCTTGTTGGCGTCCAGCGAGTTCGACGACGACACCGAGTCGATGCGGCCGACCGTGCAGCTGGGAGATCCGTTCTGCGAGAAGCTCCTGCTCGAAGCCTGCCTGGAAGCGATGGCCAGTGGTGCGATCGTGGGCATCCAGGACATGGGCGCGGCTGGACTTACTTGTTCGAGCTTCGAGATGGCTTCGAGTGCGGGAACCGGTATCGAGATGGACCTGGATCTGGTTCCTCAGCGGGAAGAGGGCATGACGCCCTACGAGCTGCTTCTGTCGGAGTCGCAGGAACGCATGCTACTGGTCGCGGAGTCCGGGCGCGAAGGTGAGCTGCTCGAGATCTTCGAGAAATGGGATCTGGATGCGGCGATCGTCGGCAAAGTGACCGGCGACGGGCGCATGAAGATTCACTGGCGCCGGGAACTCGTCGCCGATATTCCGATCGACCCGGTGGCCGCCAGCGCGCCCGTCTACGAGCGACCCTACGCGCGTCCCGCAGACCTGGATGAGCGACAGAAGCTCGACCTGTCTGCGCTACAGCCCGAATCCGATCCGGGCGCGGCGCTGATGCAGCTCCTGGCCTCGGAGAATCTGTGCTCGCGCCGCTGGGTGTACCAGCAGTACGATCAGATCCTGCAGTCGGCAACCGTGATCCGTCCCGGAGGGGATGCCGCCGTGGTGCGCGTGCCGGCGACCGGCCGCGGTCTGGCTCTGAGTACCGATTGCAATCCACGCTATTGCTCACTCGATCCCTATTCTGGTGCGCAGCACGCCGTGGCCGAAGCCGCGCGCAATGTGGCGGTGACCGGTGCGAAACCCTACGCGGTGACCAACTGCCTCAACTTCGGCAGTCCCGAAAAGCCCGAGTCCATGTGGCAGTTCGTCGAGGCCGTGCGCGGTCTGGGTGACGCCTGTCGGGCGTTCGATACGCCCGTGGTGTCGGGCAACGTCAGCTTTTACAACGAGACTGCGGGCGAGGGGGCGATCCCTCCCACTCCCACGATTGGCATGCTCGGGCTGATGGAGGATGCGTCGCTCGCGGTGAAGGCGGGTTTCGCTTCCGAAGGCGACGCGATCGTGCTGCTGGGAGAGACCTTCGAGGAGTTGGGGGCTTCGGAATATCTGGCCGTGCGGCACGGTCAGGAGCGAGGCACGCCGCCGGCGCTCGATCTCGCGCGCGAAAAGCGCCTCTACGAATTCCTGGAACGCGCGGCGCGACTGCGCTTGATGCGTTCTGCGCACGATGTTTCCAACGGCGGATTGGCCGTTGCGCTCGCCGAATGCGCGCTCCAGTCGGGAATTGGCTTGCAGGCGGCGCCCCCGGGCGCCGGAATGCGACCCGATGCTCTTCTTTTTGGTGAATCGGCTTCGCGGGTCGTGGTGAGTTGTGCGCAAGCCGATCTCGACGCGCTCCTGCAACTGGCCCGCGAGATTGGTGTGCCCGGAGAGGCCATCGGTTCGACGGGAGGCGATCGCATTCGCATCGAACCTGGTATCGACCTGGTGCTTTCGCACGCCTACGACGTATGGTCTCGAACGATTCCGGAGGCTCTGGGATGAAGCATTTACCACGGGACCCGAGCAGCGAATACGATCGCTCCAATCCGAGCCTCGATCGCTTTCACGACGAGTGCGGCGTGGTCGGTATCTCAGGCCATCCCGAGGCGGCGAACCTGGCCTATCTGGGTCTGTATGCACAGCAGCACCGCGGCCAGGAGTCCGCGGGCATCGTATCGCGCGACGGGGCGCAGATGTGCGTGCAAAAGGGCATGGGCCTTGTGGCCGACATCTTCACGTCGGACAAACTCCGCAAGCTGCCGGGCCGCTACTCGATCGGGCATGTGCGCTACTCGACCGCCGGGGCCAGTAATCTGCGCGATGCGCAGCCGTTTCTGGCCGATTCCGGCCGTCATCATGTTTCGATCGCCCACAACGGCAATCTGACCAATGCAGATGCGATCCGTTCGGAACTCGAAGACTATGGCTCGATCTTCCAGTCGACCATGGACTCCGAAGTCTTCGTGCACCTGTTCGCACGAGCCCGCGGAACTCTGGATGAACGCCTCAGCGACACGTTCTCGCGGGTTCGTGGTGCCTATTCGCTCGTCTTCCTGATCGATGACACGCTCGTGGCCGTGCGCGACCCGCATGGCTTTCGACCGCTCTCGCTGGCGCGACTCGGTTCGGCCTGGGTGGTCGCAAGCGAGACCTGCGCCTTTGATCTGATCGGTGCCGAATACGAGCGGGATGTGGAACCGGGCGAAATCGTCATCATCCGACGGGGGCGACTGCGCTCGATCCAGCCCTTGCCTCGCGAGCCCGAACGTTTCTGCGTGTTCGAGCACATCTACTTCGCTCGGCCTGACTCCCTGGTCTTCGGAAGCAATGTCTACCAGACGCGCAAGCAACTGGGACGCGAACTTGCCCGCTCCTCGCCGGTGGAAGCGGATATGGTCGTGCCCGTACTCGACTCGGGTTGTGCTGCGGCGATCGGCTACGCGCAGGAAGCGGAGCTTCCCTATGAGACTGCGCTGATCCGGAATCACTATGTGCGCCGGACCTTCATCGAGCCGGAACAATCGATCCGTCTTTTCGGCGTGCGTATCAAGCACAATCCGATCCGCGAATTGGTTGCGGGCAAGCGTCTGGTCGTGGTCGAAGACTCGATCGTGCGCGGCACGACGCTCTACAAGCTCGTCACCCTCTTCCGGGCCGCGGGGGCCACGGAGGTGCACATCCGGGTATCTTCTCCGCCCACCACCGGACCCTGTTATTACGGAATCGACACTCCGACCCGTGAGGAACTGGTGGCCGCGAACCATTCGGTCGAAGAGATCCGCGTGAATCTCGGCGCGGACAGCCTGGCCTACCTTTCGCTCGAAGCCTTGCGTCGGGTCGAGGTATCCATGAAGGCCGGTTTCTGTGATGCCTGCTTCTCGGGGGAGTACGTCATTCCGATGGATGAACAGAATCAGAGCCGGGATTCCCAGTTGGGCCTGTTCGAGGAGTCCGAGGATCGGGACTGACTGCCCAGCAGCTTTGTATACTCGGGGAGTCAAGCGATTGGGCCACCAGCCGTCTTCAATCCGATTGCCGGTTGATACTGCGGCGTCGATACTCAAATGCGAAGCTCGAACGGCCGATGCGCTGGGACGGAGATGAGGTGGAAGCCCGTCTCAGCCGCCAGAAGGACGCGCGAACGGATGAACATTCTGGGTATTTCGGCCTACTACCACGATAGCGCCGCCTGTCTCGTACAGGATGGGCGAATCGTGGCGGCGGCTCAGGAAGAGCGCTTCACACGCAAGAAGCACGACTTCCGCTTCCCCCAGAACGCGATCGACTATTGCCTGGCCGAGGCGGGTATTCGCCACGCAGACCTCGATCTCGTGACTTTCTACGACAAGCCCCTGCTGAAGTTCGACCGTCTGCTCGAGACCTACGTTTCCTACGCGCCCTCTGGGTTCAAGCTGTTTCTGATGGGGCTGCCGATCTGGCTCAAGCAGAAGCTGTTCATGCCGCGCGAACTGGATCGCGGTCTCGGAGGTGCCTACAAGGGTCGTTACGTGTTCATGGATCACCACGAGTCTCATGCCGCCAGCGCCTTCTTTCCTTCGCCTTTCGAAGAAGCCGCGATCCTGACACTCGACGGCGTCGGGGAATGGACCACGGGGAGCATCGCGGTCGGTCGCGGAAACCGCATCGAGATGCTCAAAGAGCTGCACTTCCCGCATTCACTGGGATTGCTCTACTCGGCATTTACCTTTTTCACCGGGTTTCGCGTCAACAGCGGTGAGTACAAGCTCATGGGCCTGGCGCCCTACGGGGAGCCCATCTACCGCGACCTGATCATGGACAACCTGATCGATCTGAAGGAAGACGGCTCGTTTCGCATGGACATGTCGTACTTCGGCTACTGCGACAACGATGTGATGACTTCGAAGAAGATGGAAGATCTCTTCGAGGGGCCTGCGCGCCAGGCGGAGAGTGAGATCACGCAACGCGAAATGGACATCGCGGCCTCGATCCAGGTCGTGACCGAAGAGATCATGCTGCGCATCGCCAAGTACGCGCATGAACTCACGGGCTGCGAAAATCTGACGATGGCCGGCGGTGTCGCGCTCAACTGTGTGGGAAACGGCCGCATCTTGCGGGAGTCTCCATTCGAGAACCTGTGGATCCAACCGGCGGCCGGGGATGCGGGTGGCGCATTGGGTGCTGCGATGTTCGTGTGGCACCAGCTGCTGGACAAGCCCCGTGACAATCGGTCCCTCGATGTGCAACAAGGCTCACTGCTCGGTCCGCGCTTCGGTGAAGAGGAGATCCGCACCTTCCTGGACGGAGCAGGTGCCGTCTACCAGTTCTACGAGAGCGACGAGAAGGCAGCGGATGCGGTGGCGGAGTTGATCGCCAACGAGAACGTGGTCGGGCATATGCAAGGTCGTATGGAGTTCGGTCCGCGGGCACTTGGCGCGCGCTCGATCATTGGGGATGCTCGCTCGCCGAAGATGCAATCCGTCATGAATCTGAAGATCAAGTTCCGCGAGAGCTTTCGACCCTTCGCGCCTGCGATCCTGCGCGAGGATGTGGACGAATATTTCGAGATGCGGCCCAATGAAGACAGCCCCTACATGCTGCTGGTGGCGCCCGTTCGCGAAGAGAAGCGCACCGGTGCCGATGTTGGCAAAGAGCGCGGTCTCGACAAGCTGCGCGAGATTCGTTCGGTGGTTCCGGCGATCACGCACGTAGACTACTCCGCACGTGTGCAGACGATCGACCCGGTCCGTTTTCCCCGCTTCTACGACATTATCCGCAAGTTCAAGGAAAAAACTGGCAGCCCGGTGGTCATCAATACGAGTTTCAACGTTCGCGGAGAACCCATCGTGTGTACGCCACAGGATGCGTACCGCTGTTTCATGTCAACTCACATGGATGCACTGGTGATCGAGGACTTCGTGCTGCTGAAGAAGGACCAACCGGAACAGAATCTGGACGTGGACGCATACCTGTCCGAATTCGCCCTGGACTAGACCCATGGCACTTGTCGACATCAACTTCAATCCGGATCGAGATACGCTGCGTAGCTTCGGCTGGGTAGCGCTGCTGGGCTTCGGTTTCCTGGCGGTGATCGCCTGGTTCGAGTGGCTGATCTTCGCCCCCGGTCTCGGGGCTGCGCGCCAACCACTCGCTGCGATCTTCGCTCTGCTCGCACTCGTTTCAGCCGGGTTGGGCTTGATCTGGCCCCAGGGCAATCGCTGGATCTACGTCGGACTCGCCCTGATTACCTTCCCAATCGGTTTCGTGCTCTCGTATGTGATTCTGGGTACGTTGTTCTACCTGGTGATCACACCCATCGGCCTGCTCTTGCGCATCCTGGGCAAGAATCCGCTTGAACGGCGCCTGGACCCCGAAGCGCAGACTTACTGGGTCGATGCTCGGCCCCAAAGATCCAAAGAGAGCTACTTCAGTCAGTTCTGAAGCCGCGACCGCGAGGAGATCCATGTCCGACGAAAAGACCGACACGGAACGCGACGACTTTGCAGTTCAGGCGGCGACGCGTGGCGGTGGTGGCATGGTGAGTGAGTTCTGGGATTTTCTCAAGCAGAACAAGAAATGGTGGCTCGCCCCGATCATCCTCTCGGTGCTCTTGCTCGGCATGCTGGTGATCCTGAGCGGATCGGCTGCCGCGCCCTTCATCTACACGCTGTTCTAGCCCCGGGCTGGCGAGCTATCAGGGGGTCGGCGTCTCGTCGAGCGACGGTAGTGTGGGCGTTTCGGCGCCGTAGACAGCCAGGATCCGATAGTCGCGCACGCTGCGGGCGTGGAAGAACAGGATCAGTTCGCCCAGCAGGCCGATCGTGAACGCCTGTACGCCCAGGCCTACGAGAAGAGTGGCGAGCACCAGGACCGGGCGATCTGCCAGAGGTGTTCCCATGATCCGCTGGATTCCGACGACGAATAGAAGCGCTGCGCCGGCGGCGGCAAATATCGAGCCGACACCGCCGAACAGACGCAGCGGATAGCGAGTGAAGCGGCTGATGAACAGGACCGAGAGAATATCGAGGGCCCGCAGGAAGTAGACGCGCGGCGCGTGGAGAGTCTGTGTCTTCAACCCCTGGCGCGAGGTTGCTGGAATCTCGCAGACAGAGAAGCCGAGCCGGTCGGCGAGTAGCGGCAAGTAGCGATGATAGTCGCCATAGAGAGGAATTTCGTCGATGACCTCGCGCCGAAAACCGCGCGTAGCGCTGGCGACATCCAGGAAACGAGAGCCCGAAACGAATGAGATGATGCGGTTGAACAAGCGGGATTGCGCTCGCCCGGATCCATCACCAGGTGTGCGACTGGCAACCACGACATCGGATCCTTCCTCGATCGTGTTGATCAGGTTCGTCAGCTCCTCCAGATCGGTTTCGAGTACGGCCGGCAGTGTGAGCAGAATATCTCCGGTCGAACGTTCGATTCCGGCCGTCAGCATCGCCGACTCGCTCACGCCCTGTGCGAATTGCAATACGCGCACGCGTTCTGGTTCGCGTTCGAAGATCGCTTTCGCCTTTTCCAACAGGTCTTCGGGAGCAGAGAGCAGATAAACCAGCTCGTAGCTCGCGCCGGACTCTTCCAGTCGGTTCGTGACCGCCTGGTGCAGTTGATTCATGTCGATTTCGTGTTGCACGACGATCAGCACGGAAAGCGTCTGCTTGGGTGAAGTGGCGTTCAACTGGAATGTCTCCACTCGCGATGGACCGTGATCGTTCGGAATTTTCGGGTATCCCGGCCATCGAGTAGCGATTCGCCGAGCAGGCCGAGCAAGAGGCAGGTCACGAAAGTCATCGCGGCGGTGAGCGTTACACCGGCCAGAATCACACTTCCCTTGCCAGCCAGAATCGTGACTGTGGCGGCGATCAGAGTTGCCAGGAGAAACGGCAATCCGAGCATGGCAAAAAAGCGAAGAGGGCTCTCGCGAAAACGAGTGATCATCTGGATGGTGAACAGGTCGGCAATCACTTTGAATGTGCGTGAGATACCGTATTTCGAATCGCCCGCCGTGCGCGCGTGATGCCGTACTTCGACCTCGGCGAGCGAAGCGCCCAGCGGAAGGGTGAGTATCGCGATGAAGCGGTGCATGTCGGCGTACAGGTCGAGACCTCGAATGACTTCTCCGCGGTAGGCCTTCAGGGCACATCCCTGGTCGTGGACCTTTACGCCGGTGATGAGCCGAATCAGCCGATTTGCGATCCACGAGGGGATCTTTCGCAGCACCAGGGTGTCTTGACGATCGCGACGCCAGCCACTGACGACATCGGCACCGTTTCGAAGACTGTCGATCAGCTTCGGAATATCGGCGGGGTCGTTCTGGAGATCGCCATCCATGGTCACGATGGCTTCGCCGCGGGCCCGATCCAGGCCCGCCTGAAGGGCCAGCGTCTGACCGAAGTTGCGCCGCAATGCGAGAACTACGAGTTCGGGATTCGCGGGAATCAACCCACGCAGTATCTCGATGGTTGCATCGCTGGAGCCGTCGTCGACGACGATGACTTCAAAGGGCAGGGCGAGTGGCCGCACGGCGGCCGTGATGCGCTCGACCAGAGCCGCCGCGTTGCCCTGTTCATTGAAAACGGGCACGACGACACTGATCGACGTGGGTACCCACGCGCGCAGGTCGCCTGGAGGCGAAGCGGAGGCTGTTGGTGATTCTGCGGAAGGCAAGAGTTCCAGCCTATCGCATGGTTTCAAAGGGCTCCAGCGGTCCCCACTTGAATAGCATCAGGCGCCACTCCTCGGGCAGTCCGACCCGTTTGGTCTCGGCTTCGAGCGTATCGGCGATCTCATCCGAGACGTTGACGGCCCTGCGCCAGCGCGCCGTCTCTATGATGACCACGCCAGTCTCGTGTCGCGTCATGATCAAGCGCAAGGATTCCGGCGTGCTGATCACGGGCGTTCCCGAGCGGAGATCGCGGCCGAATTCCGCGCGGTTCTTCGTCTCTTCCCGGTTGGTCGCACTGATCTCGTAGTCTGCGCGCCCCATGAAGTACAGCGCCTTGATGGCGGAACCCGAGACGAGTACAGATGCGCTGTCCTGGAGTGGAGCGATCGCTTTGGCGGTGGATTCCCAGTCCGCATAACCGCGGTACCACTGCGGCGCGTACCACTGTGCATCGGATAGGCGTAGCATGTCGAAACTCACGCGGAATGCGGGATTAACGTACGCGACGATCAGCGCTGTGGCGCTTATGGCGATCCAGGCCATCGCCGTCGCGAAGGTCTTTCGTGCGGATGGGGCGCGCGCGCGAACTGCGTGCAATACGAGCTCGATCCCGTGCGAGATGGCAACACCCCAGATCGCGAAGAAGAAGGGCATCGCGTAGAGCAGAAAGCGCTTGGACTTGGGCCCTGCGAATGAGTGAAGGACGAAGGCCACGCAGAAAACCAGGCTACAGAACAGAGTCAGCTCTCGAGCTCTGCGCCGGGCCACGAGCGCGGCGATTGGAAATCCGACCCAGAGCATGGGGTACTCGTCAAAGAGCCAGCGGTGGTAGAACAGGTAGTCGTCGAGCGTGTTTTGAGCCCAGGCCGGCGCGAAGCGGTAGTTGAACACTCCCCACTCCACGATCCCCAAAGCCCAGGCGGCTGCCAGCCCCGCCACCAGCGCTGCGCCCGCCCCGGAAACGAGCAGGTTGCGATGCCGCGAAGCCTTGAGCCGTTCCCAAAAGTCCGCGCCGTTTTGGAGGACGACCCACAGGCCTATTCCGATCACACCGATCACCGCCGCGATCTGCAGGTGGAGTGCGAAAAGAAGCATGAGTGCGAAGCCCAGGCCGGCGAAAACCCGGGCGCGCGTTTCCGCCGCTCGGAGGCTGTTGTCGAATAGCAGCCAGGCGCAAGCTGACAGGAGCAGAGCGTGTAGCGCGTAGAAACGTACAAACTGCGACTGTTGGACCGCCAGTGGAAGCGTGCAGAGCAGTCCGGCCGCAAAAAGGCCCGATCGACGGCCTGCCTCCCGGGTGACCCAGGCATAGATCAGGGCCACCAGAAGTGCGCCTGAAAGGACGGCGGGAAGACGTGCGACCACCAGACTCTCGCCGCCTATGGCCATGAAGGCCGCGACGATTGCGGTATATCCGGCGCTTCGGTAGTAGGCGCCGTCACCTATCGAAAACGTACCGTCCGAGAGCAAGCTCGAGGCGGCCAGGGCGTGGTAGAGCTCGTCCCACTGGGGTGTGTGATCCAGGCGGATCAAGCGGAGGAGCAAGGCAACACCGAAGATGAACAGGATCTCTCGACTCCGGACGGGATCTCTTGCCACCGATTGCTCTCCGAACTCAGGCATCGCCGCATACGGTGATAACACTGCCTGTAATCCCGTGCCAAGAAACACGAGTTGACCGCGGGTTTCCGGACCGCTACCCAACGGCAAGATGCAAGCCGCAGCCTCGAACCCAGGCCGAAAATTCGTGTTTGCGCTGGTCGCCCTGCTTCTGTCTGTATTCGTGACTCTCCTGGCGCTGGAAGTCGCCATCCGTCTCTATCACGGCGATCTGTTCTCTACCAGGGTCCTGACCCAGACGGCCCGCTCCTTCGGCGATGATAGCTTCCTGGTCTTCGATCCGGATCTCGGACACGTTCCGCGCGAAGGTCAATTCGAG